>NZ_JBSFNQ010000062.1:0-45598 GCF_053981115.1 Streptomyces sp. NPDC003691
GCCAAAGAGCCCCTGGCGGGAATCCCCGCCAGGGGCTCTGAGCTGCTGTGGACCTGAGGGGATTCGAACCCCTGACCCCCTCGATGCGAACGAGGTGCGCTACCGGACTGCGCCACAGGCCCTTGCAACGAGTGAAACCTTAGCACCCCGATCGGAGTGCTTGGAAATCCGTTCCTTCGCAGGTCACTCGTTGGCCGCGCGCGGGCGGTCGTCGTCCGCGTACTGGTCGAAGAGCGGGGTGCGGCCCCGTTCGCGGGGGGTGCGGCGGGGCGGGGGCTGGGGGGCCGTGGCCGGGGGTGGGGTGGGGTCGGCCGGGGAGGAGCGGGCCGAGCTCCAGGTCTCCGGGTCGTTCATGTCGATGCCACTGGTGGCGCGCGGGGCGACCGGGGCGGTGACATAGGTGGGGAGGGGGACGGGGACCGGGTCCCAGCTTCCGCCGGAGGCCGGGCCGCGGTCGCGCTGCTGGTCGACCCATTCGGCGTGATCGGTCTGCTCGACGAGGGCGCGGCGGCCGGCCTCCTGGGGGGAGACCGGGGCGGGCTCGGGCTCGGGGCGGGGCTCCGGGGCGGCCGGCTCCGGGTGGGGGTCGGCGGCCGCGGGGGGCTGGTGGCGGTGGTGGCGGGTCTCGCGCAGGCGCTGGGCCGCGGCCTCCGCCCGGCGGCGGTCCATGACCACCACGAAGCGCCGCCGCTCCTGGGCGCGGAGATAGGCGATGTACGCGCTGAGCGTCACCGCGGGCGCCGCGGGCGCCCACAGGAAGCCGAGGCCGCCGACCGCGGCCACGACGGAGCCGGCCGTGAAGGCGAGGAAGAGCAGCACCGTGGTCCGCCGGCGGCGGGCCAGCACCTTGCTGCGGCGGGCGCGTTCGGCGGCGGCCCGGCTGGGGCGCGGCCGCGGGCGGCGGCCCGGGCGCCGGGCGGCCGGGGGTGCAGACCCGTCGGAAGCGGGTTCCGGGGCCGCGGGCCGCGGGGCCGGGCGGGGCGCCTGTGCCACGAGGTCGGGGGCCTGGGCCCGGACCTCGGTGCGGGGCGCGGCGAAGGCCCGGACGTCCACGGTGCTCAAATGCTCCGTGACCGCGTCCGGGTCGACGTCGGAATCGGGCTGCTCCGGGTGGCGGTCCAGCAGCTCCTTGGCGTACCGGCGCTCCATCGCCCCGCGTCCGGACAGCAGCCGGATGGCGGTGGAGAAGCGTTCCGTCGGACGTGCTTCGTTCAGCTCGTCCTGCCTGCGGAGCCACATCGGCACCAGGTAGGCGGCCCAGGCCCCGACGATGACTGCGTAGATGAGGCCGCTGCTGCTCACGGTCACACCGTAGAGGGATTCTCGCAAGGACATCCGCCAATTGGGCCGGTGTGTCGCTCGATCCCGCTGATATGACGGACTTTTTTTGTGATTGTTCGGATCATCACATGGCCAAGGGGGGAGGGAATTCGAACATGCATTTTATTTGTGAGGTGTCTCGGGGCGGGAGCGCCGGTGCCAGCGGGGCAGCAGGCCCTCCGGGACCTCCTCCGCGGTCAGCGCGAACACCAGATGGTCCCGCCACGCACCGTCGATGTGGAGATAGCGGGGACGGAGTCCCTCCTCGCGGAATCCGAGTTTCTCCACCACCCGGCGGCTGGGGCCGTTCTCGGGCCGAATGCACACCTCCATACGGTGCAGCCCGACCGTGCGGAAACAGTGGTCCGTGACCAGGGCGACGGCCGTCGGCATCACGCCCCGGCCCGCGACCTCCCGGTCCACCCAGTACCCCACATGCCCCGAGCACATGGACCCCCAGGTGATCCCGGCGACCGTCAACTGGCCCACCAGCCGCCCCTGGAACTCGATGACGAACGGCAGCATCCGGCCCGCGTTCGCCTCGGCACGCAGATGGCGCACCATCTGGCGGTACGTCGGACGCTGCGCGGGGGGCGCGCCGGGCGCGGGGGGCGGGATGGTGGCTTCCCAGGGGCGCAGCCAGTCACGGTTGCGCCGGTTGACCTCGCGCCAGACCCGCTGGTCGCGCAGCCTTATCGGGCGGAGGACCACATCGCCGTCCGCCAGGACCACCGGCCAGGGCGCGTTCAGCTCGTACTCCCTGAGGGTCTGGTGCCGTCCCGGTGGGCCGCGGCGGGGTGCGGGTCCGGCGCGGGGTTCGGGTGCGGCGCGGGGTGCGGGTGCGGGTGCGAGTGCGGAGCCCGGGCCGTCGCGGGGGCCGCCGTGGGACTCGGGGCCGGGTCCGTCGCGGGGTCCCGTACGGGCTCCGGTCCGGGCCCGTGGTCGGCGCCGCGCAGCTGGTCGACCGCGTGCGGCAGCACCCGCTCCAGCACGGCCAGCCCGTCCCGTACGCCACCGGGTGAACCGGGGAGGTTCACCATCAGCGTACGGCCGGCGACGCCCGCCAGGCCGCGGGAGAGGACCGCGGTCGGGACCTTCGCGGCGCCGTATGCGCGGATCGCCTCCGGGATGCCGGGGATCTCGTAGTCGAGGACGGCCCTGGTCTGCTCGGGGGTGCGGTCGGTGGGCGAAAGACCGGTGCCGCCGGTGGTGAGGATCACCTCGTAGCCCGCGGCGACCCCGTCGCGCAGCGCCCGGCCCACCGGGTCGCCGTCGGGGACGACCAGGGGCCCGTCGACGGTGAAGCCGAGTGCGGCCAGGCCCGCCGCCAGCAGCGGGCCGCCGCGGTCCTCGTAGATCCCGGCCGAGGCCCGGTTGGAGGCAGTGATCACCAGGGCCCGGCCGCGACCGCCCCCGGCCGCCCCGGAGTCCGCCCGGCCGGGAACGGGGGCCTCGCCGCCCCGGCTCACGGCCGGCTCCAGTCGCCGGACCTGCCGCCCGTCTTCTCCTCCACCCGTACGTCGGTGACGACCGCCGCCTTGTCGACCGCCTTGACCATGTCGACGACGGTCAGCGCCGCCACCGTCACCGCGGTCAGGGCCTCCATCTCTACGCCGGTACGGTCCGTGGTCCGGACGGTCGCGGCGATCTCGACGGCGTCGTCGGCGACCGTGAGGTCGACCTTCACCCCGGAGAGCGCGAGCGGATGGCAGAGCGGGATCAGCTCCGGGGTCTTCTTGGCGCCCATGATGCCCGCGATCCGGGCGGTGGCCAGCGCGTCGCCCTTGGGCATGCCCTCGCCGCGCAGCATTCCGACCACCCGGGGCGAGACCAGCACCCGGCCGGAGGCGCGTGCCGTCCGCGTGGTGACGTCCTTCGCCGAGACGTCGACCATGCGGGCCGCCCCCGCCTCGTCGATATGCGTGAGTCCGCCTGCTTCTGTACTCATTCGCTGTTCGCCGCTCCCGGTCCGGGCTGGGGGTGTCGGTGGGTGTGGTCACGGCCCGTACGGGCCCGTGTGCGCAGCCACCGTACCGCCAGAGGCGGCAGGTCAGCCCAGGAGGACCACCTCCACGTCCGCGCCGGGCCCGACGGTCGTGTCGGCCTCCGGCACCACGATCAGACAGTCCGCGTGGGCGAGCGCGGCCACCAGATGGGAGCTGGCGCCGCCGACCGGGGACACCGCACCGGCATCGGGGTCGTACGTCCCCCGGAGGAACTGTCTGCGGCCCTCCGGCGAGCGCAGCGGGGCATCGGCCTTGAGCCGGGCCCTGACCCGGGGCCGGTGCACCTCGGGCATGCCCATCAGGGTCCGGATCGCGGGCCGGACGAACAGCTCGAAGGAGACGTACGACGACACCGGGTTGCCGGGCAGGGCGAGCAGCGGGGTGTGGTCGGGGCCGATGGTGCCGAAGCCCTGCGGTTTGCCCGGCTGCATGGCGAGCGTACGGAAGTCGACCCCGCTGCCGGAGGGGGCGTCGCTCTCCCCGGCGCCCTCCGGCCCGCCGACCGCCGACTCGCCGGCCGCCGCCTCTCCGGCGTCCGAGAGCGCCTCTTTCACCACGTCGTACGCCCCCACGCTGACCCCGCCGGTGGTGACCACGAGATCGGCGCGGACGAGCTGGTCCTCAATGGTGGCGCGCAGGATCCCGGCGTCGTCGGTGACCGCGCCGACCCGGTAGGCGATGGCTCCGGCGTCGCGCGCGGCGGCCGCCAGGGCAAAGCTGTTGGAGTCGTAGATCCGGCCCTCGCCGAGCGCCTCTCCGGGCTGCACCAGCTCGCTGCCGGTGGAGAGCACCACCACCCGCGGCCGGGGCCGCACCCGCACCGCACCGCGGCCGATCGCGGCCAGCAGCCCGATCTGGGGCGGCCCGAGGACCGTGCCCCGGGCGAGGGCGAGGTCGCCCGCACCCACGTCGCTGCCGCGCTCGCGGACATGCGCGCCCGCCGCGACCGGCCGGTGGACGCGGACCTCGCCGCCCGCCGCCCCGGGCTCGGAGGCGGCCGGGAGCATGGTCGTCGCCGCGCCGCCGCCGGTGCCGCCGTCGGTCCATTCGACGGGGACGACGGCCTCGGCACCCGGCGGCAGCGGCGCGCCCGTCATGATCCGCGCGGCCTCGCCGGGGCCGACGGCCGGGAGATCCGCGCCGCCCGCCGCGATATCGCCCACCACCGTGAGCACGGCCGGGAACTCCTCCGTGGCGCCCTGGACGTCGGCCACCCGGACCGCGTATCCGTCCATGGAGCTGTTGTCGAAGGGGGGCAGGGCAACGGGGACGGTGACGTCCTCGACGAGGACGCAGCCCTGGGCGTCGGCCAGGTGCAGCTCGATCGGGTCGAGCGGGCGGATCGCCGCGAGAATGTCCTCAAGGTGGTCGTCCACCGACCAGATCGTGCTGCTCAACGCGCTCAATTCGGCTGCATCTCCTCGGTCACATAGCCCCGGAGCCAGTGCCGGAACTCCGGTCCCAGGTCATCACGTTCGCACGCGAGTCTGACAATCGCCCGCAGATAGTCCCCACGGTCGCCGGTGTCGTACCGCCGCCCCTTGAAGATCACCCCGTGCACCGGGCCGCCGATCTTCTCGTCACCGGCCAGTTTCTGGAGGGCGTCGGTCAGCTGGATCTCGTTGCCGCGGCCCGGTTCGGTCTCCCGGAGTATCGCGAAGACCGCCGGGTCGAGGACGTAGCGGCCGATGATCGCGAGATTGCTGGGCGCCTCGGCGGGCTCGGGCTTCTCGACGAGCTGGGTGACGCGGACGACATCGGTTTCGGGGGTCGTCTCGACGGCGGCGCAGCCGTACTGGTGGATCTGGGCGGGGTCGACCTCCATCAGGGCGATGACACTGCCGCCCTCGCGCTCCTGGATTTCCACCATGCGCGCGAGCAGCGGGTCGCGGGGGTCGATCAGGTCGTCGCCGAGGAGGACGGCGAACGGCTGGTCACCGACGTGGGGCTCGGCGCACAGCACCGCGTGGCCGAGGCCGCGCGGGTTGCCCTGCCGGACGTAGTGCATGGTGGCGAGGTCGCTCGACTCCTGAACGGTCTTCAACCGGTGCTCGTCGCCCTTGCGGGTGAGCGCCTCCTCCAGCTCGTAGTTCCGGTCGAAGTGGTCCTCCAGCGGGCGCTTGTTCCGCCCTGTGATCATGAGTACGTCGGAGAGCCCGGCGGCGACGGCCTCCTCGACCACGTACTGGATCGCCGGTTTGTCGACGACAGGCAGCATCTCCTTGGGAGTGGCTTTGGTGGCCGGGAGGAAGCGCGTACCGAGGCCGGCGGCGGGAATGACCGCCTTGCTGATCCTGGAGTTCGACTCAGTCATGCCCGGCACAATATCCGGTGCATATGCGGGGAAGATCAGGCTCCGTTTGAGTTCCCGCTGGTAAAAGCGCATACGAGGGGTTTGTGAGCGGCGAATGAGACAGGAACGTTCCGGTGGAGTGTCCGAAAACGGAGCGGCCGCGGGCGATGCTTCCGGGGCCCGGACGGAGAGGGTCCGGAACGCCCGGGACACCGGGGGAACCAGGGGTCCAGGAGGCGTGAGAGAAGCCGGGGACAGCGGTGACACCGGAGGAAGCGGAACCGCCGGGAGCGGTGGCGAGGGCGGGGGCGGCGGCGAGGGCGGTGGCGGGGCCGGTGACATCACGGCGGACACCACGGCAGACACCGCGGCGGACACCGCGGCGGACACCGCGGACGGGAAGCGGGCCCTCCGGCGCCGTCTGCTCGACACCCGCGGCCGTCTCTCACCCGAGGACACCGGGGCCGCCGCCCGCGCCCTGACCCGGCACGCCCTGGAGCTGCCCGAACTCACCGGCGCCGGGACCGTGGCCGCGTATGTCTCCGTGGGGCGCGAACCCGGCACCCGCGCGCTGCTCGACGCGCTGCGCACCCGGGGCGTACGCGTCCTGCTGCCCGTGCTCCTCCCCGACAACGACCTCGACTGGGGCGTGTACGAGGGCGCGGACCGGCTGGTGCGCGCCGGGCGCGGGCTGCTGGAGCCGGACGGGCCCCGGCTCGGGTCCGGTGCCGTACGGGAGGCGGACGCCGTACTGCTGCCCGGGCTGGCCGTGGACGGGCGCGGGATGCGGCTGGGGCGGGGAGGCGGTTCGTACGACCGGGTCCTGGCCCGGCTCGCGACCGTCCCCGTACCGCCGCCGCTGGTGGTGCTGCTGTACGCGCACGAGGTGGTGGAGCGGGTGCCGGAGGAGGCGCACGACCGGCCCGTGCACGCCGTCGTCACCCCGGACGGGCTGCGGCGCTTCACCGCGGGCTGAGCGGTAGCGGGCGGCCGAGGCGGGCCGGGCAGGGGCGGGGCGCCCGGGGCGGAAACGGCGCGGGGCGTGGGCGGGGGAACGGCCTGGGGCGGAAACGGCGCGGGGCCCCGGCCGTGGATCCGGCCGGGGCCCGCGCTGCGTACTCGGATGGTGCTTCCGGTGCGCTCCTGGTGTGCGTCCGGTGTCAGGAGCCCGGGGACTCCGACGGGGTGAGGGTCAGGGTGTCGACCGTGTTCTCCTCCACCGCTTCCTTGCTGAAGGACCAGTCCAGCAGTTCACCCTTGGCCCATTTGTCCGTCTGGTCGGTGTAGTGCGCGCTGTACGCGTGCCCCGACGCGCCGGTCAGGTTGATCCAGCGCGACTTGTCCCAGTCGCCGACGTTGACCACCATCCGCATGGACGGCACCCAGACGACGTTGTATCCGGTGGCCGCGTTCCAGCCGGTGGCGTTCACCGTCGCCTCGCCGCCGCCGAGGTTCCACGGGCCGCGGTTGAGCAGGTGCTGGAGCAGTCCGGGGCCCTCGGTGCCGAGGGTCTGGTTCTTCAGCGTGAGCTGGTGCAGCCTGCCCCAGTTCCAGGTGTCGATGTCCTTGCCCAGCTTGGCCGTCAGCTCCCAGCGGGCGTCCTCCATGGCCCGGGCGAACAGCTCGTCGCGGGTCTTGGTGGCCGCGTCCGTACGGCTGGCCGGCGACTGCCACCAGACGTTGTCCTGGTCCTCGAAGATGCCGCGGACCACCTCGAACCAGCGGTCGCCGCCGTCCGGCTGCGCCGAGTCGCCGTCCCGCTCACCGCATTCGATGACCGGCAGGATCTTATCGTCGGGACCGGCCGCGTCCGCCGGGCGCACGCTCAGGCAGTCGCCCTCGGCCCGCAGCTCCTTCGGCAGCTTGTTACCGAAGGCGAGCTTGAGGATATTGCGCCACACCGCGTTGAAGTACGCGGCGGCGGCGGAGTCCGGCTCCTGGCTGTAGTCCCAGCCCTCCAGCAGCTTCTGCGCCTCGCGGACGTTGGGGTCCTTGATGTCGATCTTGAGCAGGGTGGGGTTCAGCAGGGTGGCGATCTCGCTGCGGTTGTCCATCTGCATGGTCCGCATGTCCTCGGTGGAGATCTTTCCACCGTCTTCGATCTTCTTCTCGATCAGATCGTTGATGCGCTGGCTGCGGGCGCCGTAGCCCCAGTCCTTGGTGAGCATGTGCCGGTACGAATCGTCGATGACGGCCTGGTTGGCGGTGACGATATAGCCGCGCTCCGGGTCTTCCTCGTACGGCATCTCGTCGAACGGGATCGGGTTGTTCTTCCAGCCGTACGAGGGGTCCCAGCCGGGCGCCGGGCGGGTGCCGTCGCCCTTGGTGCGGATCGGGACCCGGCCGGGAGCCTGGTAGCCGATCTTGCCGGTCTTGTCCGCGTAGATCAGGTTCTGGGACGGCACCTCGAACTTACTGGCCGCTTCGCGGAAGGACTTGAAGTCCTTGGCACGGTTCAGGTCGAAGACGGCGTCCATGGACCTGCCGGGTTCGAGTGCCGTCCACTGGAGGGAGACTCCGTAGCCGGTGGCACGGTCCGGAGCGGAGTTGTCGACCGGCGCCTTCACGCCGACGTTCTCCAGCTCGTCGGAGCGGTCGGAGATCAGCGGGCCGCGCTTGGTCTCCCGGACCGTGATCGTCCGGTCCTTGCCGCCCGCGACCTTGATGACCTCCTTGCGGATGGTCAGCTTCACCTCGCGGTTCCGCTTGGCGTCGGCGAGGTAGCTGTCGCCGGAGACCTTCTCCAGATAGAGGTCGGTGACATCGGCGCCCAGGTTGGTCAGGCCCCAGGCGATGTCCTGGTTGTGTCCGATGATCACACCGGGCATTCCGGCGAAGGTGAAGCCCGCGGTGTCGAAGTTGCAGCTCGCGGAGACGGTCCGGCAGTGGAGCCCCATCTGGTACCAGACGGAGGGCAGCTGCGGAGACAGGTGCGGATCGTTGGCGAGCAGCGGCTTCCCGGTGGTGGTGTAGCGGCCGGAGACGACCCAGGAGTTCGAGCCGATACCGTCGCCGTTGGGGCCGAGCAGGGCGGGAATGCCGTCGAGGGTCTCGGCGACCCCGGCGAGCTGGGCGTTCACGCCCTCGACTGCGTCGGAGGCGTCGGTACCGCCGGTGAAGCCTTCACCGGCGCTACTGCTGCCGGAGACGCCGGAGCCGTCGGCCGTACCGGAGCCGCCTTCGGAACCGGAGTCGGCGCTGCCGCCGTTGCTCCCGTTGCCGCTGTTGTCGTTGCCGAGGTCCGAACCGCTGCCGCCGTCACCATCGCCGTCACCGCGGTTCTCCGAGGGGTCGGCCTTCGGGTCGAAGGCGCCCTCGGACTCGTCGACGGCACCGTTGCGCACGATCGGCTTGTTCCTGCTGTACGGATAGTCCGGATACAGCTGGTCGATCTGCGTACCGGACAGCCGGGAGGTCATCAGCGCGCGGTCGATCTCGTCCTGCATGTTCCCGCGCAGGTCCCAGGCCATCGCCTTGAGCCAGGCCACCGAGTCGACCGGCGTCCAGGGCTCGGGCTTGTAGTCGTTACTGAAGGCGAGGGCCGCGTACTCGACGGAGAGCTCCTTGCCCTCCTTGCCCTTCAGGTAGGCGTTGACGCCCTCGGAGTACGCCTCCAGATAGGCCTTCGTCTTCGGCGTGAGCTTGGTGTCGTACTCCTGCTGCGCGACCTTGCGCCAGCCCAGCGTCCGGAGGAAGGCATCCGTCTTGACCTGCCCGGAGCCGAACATCTCGGAGAGCCTGCCCGCCGTCATATGGCGGCGTACGTCCATCTCCCAGAAGCGGTCCTGGGCCTGGACGAAGCCCTGGGCGCGGAAGAGGTCCTCGTCGCTGTCCGCGTAGATCTGCGGGACGCCGTAGTCGTCGCGCTTGACCTCGACCCGGCCCTTGAGGCCCGGGACGCTGATCTCGCCGGTGGTCTGGGGGAAGGAGGCGCGGACTGCGTCGACGCCCCAGTAGCCGCCGTAGCCGACGCCGCCGAGCAGCGCCAGCACCAGGACGATCACGAACAAACGGCCGCGTCGCCCCTTCTTCTTCTTGGGGGAAGAGGCCGTTGTGTTGGAGGGCATCGCTGTCCTTCGAGGCGCAAGCTGGTCCTGGAGTGCTGAAGCAACCATAGGCGCAGCGGCTCTCCGCCCCCGACGCGGTATCCGGCTGCACCCGACCGGAGCGCCACCTTGCGCCCCATTCACGGCAGTTGGCGAAGGGCAACATCGATGTGGCCTCAGGCGTCAAGAAAACGTTAAAGATTAGGTAAGGTAACGAAGTGTCGCCGCCCGGAATCACCGTCCGGCACGTAGAGGCGCGAGGGGAAGGATCGGCCACTGACTGTTCACGACCTCAACGAGCTCCTGTTCAGCAGCGCTCTTGTCCTGCTGATCGCCGTCGCCGCGGTGCGTATCTCGTCCCGCAGCGGCCTCCCCAGCCTGCTGCTGTATCTGGGCATCGGGGTGGCCATCGGCCAGGACGGCATCTTCAACGTCACGTTCAACAACGCCGAACTGACACAGGTGATCGGATATGCCGCACTTGTGGTGATTCTTGCCGAAGGTGGCCTGGGCACCAAATGGCAAGAGATCAAACCCGCGTTGCCCGCCGCGGTCGCCCTGTCGACCGCCGGTGTCGCGGTGAGCGTGGGCATCACGGCCACGGCGGCGCACTATCTCGTCGGTCTGGAGTGGCGCCAGGCCCTGATCATCGGAGCGGTCGTCTCGTCGACGGACGCGGCCGCGGTCTTCTCCGTACTGCGGAAGGTACCGCTGCCGTCCCGGGTCACCGGTGTGCTGGAGGCCGAGTCCGGCTTCAACGACGCCCCCGTTGTGATCCTGGTGGTGGCCTTCTCCACGGCGGGCCCGGTCGACGACTGGTACGTCCTGGTCGGGAAGATAGCGCTGGAGCTGTCGATCGGCGCGGCCATCGGACTGGCGGTCGGCTTCCTCGGCGCCTTCGGGCTGCGGCATGTGGCGCTGCCGGCGTCCGGTCTCTACCCGATCGCCGTGATGGCCATCGCGGTGATCGCGTACGCCGCCGGGGCGATGGCCCACGGCAGCGGCTTCCTCGCCGTCTATCTGGCCGCCGTCGTCCTCGGGAACTCCAAGCTGCCGCACGCTCCGGCCAGCCGCGGTTTCGCCGAGGGGCTGGGCTGGATCGCACAGATCGGGATGTTCGTCCTGCTGGGGCTGCTGGTCACCCCGCACGAGCTGGGCGACGACCTGGTGCCCGCGCTGCTCATCGGGCTGGTGCTGACGATGGTGGCCCGGCCGGTGTCGGTGTTCGTCAGCCTCGTGCCGTTCCGGATCCCGAAACGGGAGCAGGTGCTGCTCTCCTGGGCCGGCCTGCGCGGAGCCGTACCGATCATCCTGGCGACCATCCCGATGGTGTCGGGGGTCGCCGACAGCACCCGGATCTTCAACATCGTCTTCGTCCTGGTCGTCGTCTACACCCTGATCCAGGGGCCGACGCTGCCCTGGCTGGCGAAGGCGCTGAAGCTGGGCCCGGGAGCACCCTCCGACCTGGGCATCGAGTCGGCGCCGCTGGAGCGGCTGCGCGGGCATCTGCTGTCCGTCGCCATTCCGGACGAGTCGAAGATGCACGGCGTGGAGGTCGCGGAGCTGCGGCTGCCCGCGGGAGCGGCGGTGACGCTGGTCGTCCGGGACAACAAGAGCTTCGTACCGCTGCCGACGACCGTGCTGCGGCGCGGGGACGAACTGCTGGTGGTGGCGACGGACCCGGTACGGGACGCGGCGGAACGGCGGCTGCGGGCCGTGGCGCAGGGCGGCAAGCTGGCGGGCTGGCTGGGGACGGCGCGGTAGGGGGCTCCGGGGGGCCGGAGTCCCGGGGTCCGGGGTTCCGGTCACGGCGCGGCTCCCGTGCCGGGGTCTCGTGGGGGCGGCACCCGGGGCCCCTGGTGAGGGGCTCCGGGGCCGGGCCGGTGGCCGGTGCGGGGCGGTTCCGGTTGCGGACGGGCCGGAGCCGGGCCATCAGCTCGGCCTCGGCGCGGCGGACGGTCGCACCGTCGGAGCCGTACGACTACGGAACGTGGCGTTCCGGGTGGTCAACGGGACAAGGCGCTAGCATGAGGGCAATCTGATCGACCACCTCTGCCTGACGCAGAGCTGGCGCGACCGTATGGCGGCCGCGGAGTCTCGGACGTCCCCTCTGTGGACCGGACCCCGGTATCTACCGCAGTCCCGCGCGAGTGGACAGCTCTCGGCGACCCCCTGAGACGGCTCATACGGCCCGTGGGGCCGCTACCAGGCGGCAGAAAGGCACGGACCGTGGACTCCGCGGTCACCGACCCGGGGGGCTCCTCCGCCTCCCCGAAGGGCGCTCCCGCCGGGGGCTCCCGCCCCGAGGGCGGGGAGCGTCCCGGGTACGGGCAGCTGCTCCGTACCCCCGGCGCCTGGACCTTCCTCCTCCCCGGCTTCGCCGCCCGGCAGCCGTTCGCGATGCTGACCATCGGCATCATCCTGCTGGTCCAGCACACCACCGGTTCGTACGGCAGCGCCGGTGCGGTCGCCGCGGCGGCCGGTGTCTCGATGGCACTGTTCGCGCCGCAGAGCGGCAGGCTCGCCGACCGCTACGGGCAGCGGGCCGTACTGCTGCCCGGGGTCGTGGTGCACGCCGCGTCCGTATCGGCGCTGATAGCGCTGGCGCTGACCGGCGCCCCGCTGTGGGCGCTGTTCGTCGCAGCGGTCCCGACGGGTGCCTCCGTACCGCAGATCGGGCCCATGGTGCGGGCCCGGTGGGCCGCCAAACTCGACGGGTCGCCGCTGATGCCGACGGCGGCGGCCTTCGAATCGGTGACGGACGAGTTCACCTTCGTCGTCGGTCCGGTGCTGGCGACCGCGCTGTGCACCGGAGTGCACCCGGCGGCCGGTCTGATCGCGGAGGGGGTGCTGACCCTGGTCGGCGGTCTCCTGTTCGCCGCCCAGCACCGTACGCAGCCCCCCGTACTGCGGCGCGACGGCGCCACGGGCCCCGGGGGCCCCGGCGGCCCCGGCGGAGCACGTACGTCCGCGCTCTCCGTACCCGGTGTACGGGTGCTGATCGTGGCGTTCCTCGGTATCGGCGCCGTCTTCGGCGGGATGCAGGTCTCCCTGACGGCGTTCACCGAGGAGATCGGCAACCCGGGCGTGAACGGCGTGCTCTACGGGATCTTCGCGGCCGGCAACATGCTGGCCGGAATCGCCTGCGGGGTCGTCGCCGCGAAGAACGGGCCGCTGCGGCGGATGGTCTTCGGATACGTGGGCCTGACCCTGAGCGTCTCCATGCTCTGGTCACTGGACTCCGTGATCCTGCTCGGCGCCCTGGGCCTGCTGGTCGGACTCTTTATCGCACCGGCCCTGATCAGCGGCTACACCCTGGTCGAATCCCTGGTTCCGGCCACCGCCCGGACCGAGGCGTTCACCTGGCTGACCGGGGCCGTGGCCCTCGGCCAGGCGGCCGCGGTGACCTCCGCGGGACAGCTGGCGGACGCGCACGGCGCGAGTGCCGGATTCCTGGTCCCGCTGGTGGGCACCGTACTGGCCCTGACCACGCTGCTGGCACTGCGCAACCGGCTGGCAGCCGGGGACGGCGGGCCCGGAGGACCCGGCGCGGGGCGGATAGCGGCCCGTGGAACGGCCCGCGGGACCAGTGGTGAGGATCACCGCTCGCGGGTGCCGGTGGACTGAAGCGTTGGAATAGGTCACTATAGACCGTCGTTAGCACTCATTGAGTGAGAGTGCCAGGAGGAAGACAAGTGCCGACCTACCAGTACCAGTGCACCGAATGCGGCGAGGGCCTCGAGGCGGTGCAGAAGTTCACCGACGACGCCCTGACCGTATGCCCGAGCTGCGACGGACGCCTGAAGAAGGTGTTCTCCGCGGTCGGCATCGTCTTCAAGGGTTCCGGTTTCTACCGGAACGACAGCCGTGGCGCGTCGTCCAGCTCGTCCCCGGCCGGTTCGTCGAAGGGCTCCGGCTCGGACAAGTCGTCGGCGCCCGGTTCCGCCTCGGACTCCTCCGGCTCCTCCTCGTCGTCGTCCGGGTCGTCCTCGGCCTCCGCGGCTTCGTCGTCTTCGTCCTCGTCGGGGTCTTCTTCCCCGGCGTCGAAGGCAAGCACCTCGGCCGCCTGAATTCCTGCCGCCTGAAATCTCTGCCGGGACCCCGTCCGTCTGATGCGGACGGGGTCTTCGGCATGTCCGGCACCTGCGGCGGCGGAGCCGGACGGGTGGCGGATTCGCGGGGGTTCCGGCCGGTCGGCGCCTCGATAGTGTGATCGGTATGGCGAACACCTATGCAGAGATCGGCGTGATCGGCGGCTCGGGGCTCTACTCCTTCCTGGAGGATGTCACCGAGGTCACCGTGGACACGCCGTACGGCAGCCCGAGCGACTCACTCTTCCTGGGCGAGGTGGGCGGCCGGACGGTCGCCTTCCTCCCCCGGCACGGCCGTGACCACCGCGTTCCGCCGCACCGGATCAACTACCGCGCCAATCTGTGGGCCCTGCGTTCCGTGGGCGTACGCCAGGTGCTGTCGCCCTGCGCGGTGGGCGGGCTGCGCCCGGAGTACGGGCCGGGAACGCTCGTCGTACCCGATCAGCTCGTGGACCGTACGAAGTCGCGGGCCGAGACCTACTTCGACGGTGTGCCGCGGCCGGACGGCGCGGTACCGAACGTGGTGCACACCACCTTCGCCGATCCGTACTGCCCGGCGGGGCGTGCCGTGGCGATGAAAGCGGCGCGCGGGCGGGACTGGGAGCCGGTCGACGGCGGCGCGCTGGTCGTCATCGAAGGGCCGCGGTTCTCGACCCGGGCGGAGTCGCGGTGGTTCGCGTCCTCGGGGTGGTCGGTCGTGGGGATGACGGGTCACCCGGAGGCGGTTCTCGCCCGTGAGCTGGCGCTCTGCTACACGGCGCTGGCGCTGGTCACGGATCTGGACGCGGGTGCGGAGACCGGTGAGGGCGTTTCGCACACCGAGGTGATGCGGGTCTTCGGCGAGAACGTCGGACGTCTGCGGGAGGTGCTCTTCGACGCCGTGGCGGCGCTGCCGACGGTCGTGGAGCGGGAGTGCCTCTGTGCGGACGCGCACGACGGCTGGAACCTGGGGATCGAGCTGCCCTGACACCGGTGGCATCCGGGACGCCAGAGGTATCAGGGGTACCAGGGGGGCACCCGGGGACACCGGAGGGTGAGGGCGTTGTCCACAACCGGGCGCTTGTCCACAGGCTCCGGCGGGATCGTGGCGGGAGGGGGATCGTGAGGGCACACGGCCGATGACGGCCGGGACCGGTCTTCGACGACAGGTGGTGCCCGACGATGTCCGCTCTCTCTTCTCCTTCCTCTTCTTCCTCTGCTGCTTCCTCCGCTGCTTCCTCCGCTTCTTCTTCCGGTGCTTCTTCTGCTGCTGCTTCGTCGTTCTTCTCCGATGCTTCTGCTGCTCCCCCGCAGCCGGGGGGCTCGTTCCTTCCGCCGCCGTCGGTGCCGGGTCCCCGGGCCGTGCCGGATTTCCCGCCGCTGCGGGTCGGGGGCGGGGCGCACCGGCTGAGGCGGGTGCTCAGGCGGCGCCGGGGGGTGCTGGCGGCCGGGCTGGCCATGGTCGCCGCCGCCGCGGCCGCGTCGGGGGTCCGGGGCGCCGGGGATCAGGAGGGCGGTCCGCCGTCCGCGGGGGCCGCGGCGCGCGGGGGTCCGGGCCCTTCGGGGCCGGCCGGCCCGGCGGTGCGGATGGTGTCGGCTCCGGTGCGGATCGCCGACGCGGAGACGGTGCGGCTGCTGCGCCCCGGCGACCGGGTCGATGTGATCGCGACGCCCGGGCCTCCGCCGGGAGCCGGGGCGGGACCGGGCCTGCGGGCCGGGGACGGATCGGGGCGGAACGGCGGGTCCGAAGAGGACGGGTCCGAAGACGGCGCGGCCCGGGTGGTGGTGGCCGGGGTGCGGGTGACCGCGGTACCGGAGCCGCCGGGGGTGGAGGAGCGGCCGGAGGACGGCGGCGGGGCACTGGTGGTGCTCTCCGTGCCACGCGCCTCGGCCGCCGAACTGGCGGGTGCGGCGGCCACCTCCCGGCTGGCGGTGACGGTGTGCTGACCGGGCCGGGGCAGGTGGGCGCGGTTCGCACAGGCGTACCTCCGTTGCGCCTCCCGGTCACACAGAATTGGACAGTACGACCACTGTTTGCCGTAGGTTGCGGAGCGCTTGGCTCCGAAACCCGCGTTCGCAACGAAAGGCTCAGTGGTGACCGAGAAGAACGTCAGCCTCCTGGAGGGCTTCAAGGCCTTCCTGATGCGTGGCAATGTGATCGACCTGGCGGTGGCCGTCGTCATCGGCGCGGCCTTCACCCAAGTGGTGAACTCCGTCGTGAAGGGTGTTATCAACCCGCTGGTCGGCGCTTTCGGCACCAAGGACCTCGACGCCTACAGCTCCTGCCTCAAGGGCACCTGCAAGGTGGTCAACGGCGAGGTGCAGGGCATCCAGATCCTCTGGGGTTCGGTGCTCGGCGCGATCCTCAGCTTCCTGATCACGGCCGGGGTCGTCTACTTCCTCCTGGTGCTGCCGATGGCCAAGTACCTGGCCCGCAAGGCGGCCAGGGACGCGGCGAAGGAAGGCACGAAGGAGGTCGTCGAGCTGTCGGAGCTGGAGGTCCTCAAGGAGATCCGCGACACGCTGATCGCCCAGTCCCGGGGCAACGGGACCGCCGGTCAGTCGTCGGGGCGGCCGCTGAACTAGGCTCCCGCTTTTTGCGGGTCCTGCGGGGCCGCCTTCCGGCTCGGCTGTCGGGCCGGCCCCGAAGCCGGCTCCCGGCCGCGGGTCAGAAGTGGTGGGGCGGCTTCTCGTCGAGGAAGCGCGCGAGGTCGTCGGCGCTGCCGCCGCCCGGCGAAGGCCGCTCGCCCCACCCGCGGTCCGTATCGTCCGAGGACTGCTCGTCCAGCGGATCGTCGAAGACCAGGGCCGGCTTGGGTGTGCTGTGCCGGGGGTTCTCCGCGTCTCGCGGGCCGGGGGCGGGGGCGGTGCTCATGCCTCCAGGGTACGGCGGGCGGCGGCGGGATTCAGCGGTCGTCCGGTCCGAGCGCCCACAGGCCGAGGACGACGAGGAACGACAGCCCGAGGAAGGCCGCCCCCCACCAGGCCGTTCCGGTGCGGCCGGCCATCCAGGCGTCGACGACCACGGTGAGGCCCCACAACTGTCCGGTCACGGCGGTCAGGACGAGCACCAGCCGGGCGGTCAGCCCGGCGGCCCGGCCGGGGTTCTGCTCCCCGCCGGCCCCGGGCCCCGGGCCGGTGTGCCGGATGCGGGGATCCGTCCAGCCGCTGGTCGGCCGGATCTGTGGATATCTCCCGGGTACGGGCCGGTTCAGCCGGGGCTCGGCGCTCCCCGGCCGGTACGGGGGCGGAGGCGGCGGCTCCGGGGCGCAGGCGGCGGGCCCCTGCGCGGTGGCGGCAGGGTGATCCGGAAGGCTGGCCCCCGGCTCATGCGCGGGCGCGTACTCGGGCTCGGGCTCGGCCCCAGGCTCATGCACGGGCCGGTGCTCGGGCGCGGACCCGGGCTCATGCTCGGGCGCGGGCTCGGGGGGCGGTGGTCCGGAGGTGGTCATACACGATCCTTGGGGAGTTCCGCGCCGGGGCAGCCGATCTCCACGGCCCGCTCGGGCGCGATATCGGCGAACTGCCGGCACCAGGCGTCCTTGTCGCTCTCGCCCGAGCGTGTGGTGGCCAGCGCCCAGATGCTGCCGTCGAGGTCCTCGGTGACGATGACACGGGGCAGCGGGCGGGGCGGCGGCCCGGCCGTGACCGCTCCGGTACGGATGTCGAAGACCCCTTCGTGGCAGGGGCAGAGCAGTTCTCCCTCCTGTCCCCGGTCGGCCCGGAAGAGCACGGCACAGGCGAGGTGCGTACAGACTGCCGAGTAGCCGACCAGGGTGCCGTCCGCGAGGCGGACGGCGACGGCACGGTCGTCGTCTCCGGGGTAGGTGAAGGCGAGGGACTCGCCGGGGGCGAGCGCGTCCGCGATCTTCCGGGGCTCCGGTACTCCTTCGACGTCGTTGTGGCGGTGGAGGATCCCGGCGGCGACCCCGATGCCCCCGAGAGCCAGCCCGCCGGAGACGGTGGTGACGATCCGGAGATAGTCGCGGCGGGTGGTGAGCGCGTCGGCGGCGATCCGGTCGTGCAGGGCCTCCCGCGCCCCGTCCGGACCTCCGGCGGAATGACCTCCGGGGCCGTCCCCCGCAGGGCCCTGCCCCGGAGGCGGGCCCGCGCCGCGGCCGGGCGGCCGGCCGCCGTTCCCGGGCGGCGGACCGGACGGCGGACCGTCGCCGGGCCCCGGGGGTCCGGCGGGCGGGGGCGCGGTCAGGCTCATCGGGCAGTCGCCTTCCGTCTCATCGGAGAGTCGTCTTCCGTCTCATCGAGGGGGCGCCTTCCGTACGTCGACTCCATTGACCTCGACGACGGGCAGGCCGCCCGGGAGGGGCCTGCCCGGCCGGTCAGCGGGGACGACGGTGGCCACCCCGGTCCGTACCGTCGTCCCGCCGAAGTCGAAGGTGTCGGCGACCTCGACACCGGGCCGTTCGGCGCGCAGTTCGTCGAGGGTGCCGTAGAACAGGGCGCCGGTGGGGCAGACCGTGGCGCACATGGGGGCGAGCCCGGCGGAGGTGCGGTCGTAGCAGAGGTCGCATTTCATCTGGAGCTTCGCCGCCAGGTCGATCTTCGGTACGCCGAAGGGGCAGGCGTTGACGCAGTGGGCGCAGCCGATGCAGCGGGAGGTGTCGGCCTGCTGGACGACACCGTCGGCGGTGACCAGGATCGCGTCGGCCGGACACACCTCGGCGCAGGGGGCGACGGGGTCCTCGCAGTGCATGCAGACCGTGGGAAGGGAGGCGACGGAATGGCCCTCGTCCGGGTAGTCGAGGTGGATCATCGAGCGGCCGCGGTGCGAATCGCACTCGCGGCAGGCGGAGACACAGGCCTGGCAGCCGATGCAGCGGCCCGGGTCGATGAAGATCGTTCTGCCCATCATGGCGGGCGTCAGCTCCTCTCCGCGGTCCCCCGGCCCTGGGGTGCCGTGGGCGGCAGGGGGTCGGTACGGGCGGCCGCGGCCTCCGGCGGGTACCCGGTGCGGCCGGACGGGGTGGGCGGTACGGGGACCTCGTCGAAGTGGTCGGCCCGTTCGATACGGCAGGCGCAGACCTTGTACTCGGGAATCTTCGAGCGGGGGTCGAGCGCGGCGTTCGTCAGGGTGTTGGCCGCGGTGGGGATCGGCCAGTGGTACGGGACGAAGACGGTGTCGGGCCGGATTGCCTCGGTGACCAGGGCCGGGAGGACCGTGGCGCCGCGGCGGGTGACGACGCGGACGGGGTCGCCGTTGCGGAAGCCGTGCGCGGGGTGCAGTTCCGCCCAGGGGCGCGGGGTCTGCTCGACGAGGGCGCCGAGCCGGCGGGTCTGGTTGCCGGAGAGGAAGTGGGCGACGGTCCGGCCGGTGGTGAGCGACAGGGGGTACTCGTCGCTGTACGGGTCGGCCGGGGGGCGCCACTCCACCCGCTGGAGATGGATCAGACCGTCGGGGTGGTACGTCCTGCCGTCCTCGAAGAGCCGGGGGGTGCCCGGATGCTCGGTGGTGGGGCAGGGCCAGGCGATGCCGCCGGTCTCCTCCAGACGTTCGTAGGTGATGCCGTAGTAGTCGTTGACGGTCCCGGCGGAGGCGCGCCGGAGTTCGTCGAAGACATCGCGGGATCCGGTGAAGGGGAACTTGTCCCCGGCACCCAGCAGATGGGCGAGACGGCACATCACCCAGGTGTCGGTACGGACCCCGGGTGGCGGTTCCTGGGCCTTGTTGTGTTTGACGACCCGGGCTTCGGCGTTGGCCATCACGCCCTCGTCCTCGGCCCAGGTGGTCACTGGGAGGACGACATGCGCATTGGCGGCGGTCTCGGAGAGGAAGAAGTCGCATTGGACATGGAAGTCGAGAGTGTCGTAGGCCGCGGTGACGGCCGGCAGGTCCGGCAGGGAGACCAGGGGGTTGTTGCAGATGCCGAGCAGACCGCGGATCTCGCCGCGCCGCATCTGGTGGACCATCTCCACCATGGAGGTTCCGGCGGGCGGAAGCCGGGCTTCGTCGATGCCCCAGAACCGGCTGATCTGGCGGCGGTGCTCCGGATCGTTGATGGAACGGCCACCGGGCAGCAGGTCGGACTTCTGGCCGTGTTCCCGGCCGCCCTGGCCGTTGCCCTGGCCGGTGAGGGTGCCGTATCCGGCGCCGGGCCGTCCGATGTTCCCGGTGGCGGCGCAGAGGTTGATGACGGCGAGACAGTTGTCCACGCCCTGGGTGTGGTGCTCGATGCCGCGGGCGTGCCAGGCCATGGCCTTGTCCGCGGTGCCGAAGACCCGGGCGACCTCCGTGACCTGCTCCGCGGGCACACCGCAGATGTCGGCGGCCCGCCGGGGCGGGCAGTCGGCGGCCGCGGCCCGGACCTCGTCCCAGCCGGTGGTGTGCGCGGCGAGGAACGCCTCGTCGGCGAGGCCCTCCTCGACGACGGTGTGCAGGACGGCGTTGAAGAAGGCCGCGTCCGTGCCGGGCCGCAGGGCGACGTGGATATCGGCGGTGCGGGCCACTGCGGTCTCGCGGGGGTCGACGACGACGAGCTTCGCGCCCCGGTCCCGGGCGCCCCAGACGTACTGGGTCAGTACGGGGAAGCATTCGCCGATGTTGGATCCGGCGATCAGGAGGCAGTCGGTGAGGAGGATGTCGGAGAAGGGGTTGCCGGCCCGGTCGATGCCGAAGGCCAGTTTGTTGGCGCCCGCGGCGGACACCATGCAGAGGCGGCCGTTGTAGTCGACGTGCCGGGTGCCCAGGGCGACCCGGGCGAACTTGCCGACGAGGTAGGTCTTCTCGGTGAAGAGGCTGGCGCCGCCGAGCATCCCGAAGGCGTCTTTCCCGTACCGTTCCTGGATTCCGCGGATCCCGGCCGCGGTGACGGAGAGCGCTTCGTCCCAGGACACCTCGCGGAACGGTTCGTCGCGGGAGCCGCGGACCAGGGGCGCGGTGAGCCGGTCGGGGTGGTTGATCTGCTGGTACGCGTTGATGCCCTTGGGGCAGAGCCGCATCCGGTTGATGTCGTGGTTGCGGGGCTCGACCCCGAAGACCTTGCCCGCGGCGTCGACCCGCAGATACATGCCGCACTGCACTCCGCAGAAGCAGCAGTGGGTGGGGACGAGGGTTTCGCCGTCCCGGCCGCCCCGGAGGCTTCCGGCGGGAAGCTCTCCGGCGTCGCGGAAGGCGGTGGCGCCGGGCGGGGCGATCGCCGGGTCCAGTGGCAGGCGGCCGTCCGTGGCGGGTGGGCGGCGAGCGGTCGTCACTGGAAGCCCTTCTTGACGTCGGTGAGGTATGCGGAGCCCCGCAGGACGCGTTTGCAGCGGGGGCAGTACTCGGCCCAGTCGCCGAAGTCGAGATCCAGATCCCGCAGGGTGCCGCGCACGGTCTCGATGGAAGGGGTGGTGTCGACGGGTTCGGAGCAGCGGCGGCAGACGAGGATCTCCGCGTCCTGCCGGGCGGTGTACTTGACCAGTTGCATACCGACGGCGGCCGGCCGCTGGACGATGTGGAAGAACTTCCCGAAGGGGATGTACACCAGCGTCAGCACCACCGCGGCCATATGGAGGACGGCGAGGAACTGGTACCCGCCGCCGTCGAGGAAGAGCGACGAGAAGGTGAGGAGGAGACCCGTCACGGCGATCACGATCAGGGCGATCAGCGGCACGAGGTCGTAGCCGAACCGCTGTCCGGCGACGGCGCCCCGGCCCCTGGTGCGGCGCCACAGGAAGTAGGAGGCGCCCGCGATGACCAGGACGGCGGCCAGGTCGAGGCCGTGGAACATGATCCAGCCGACGGCGCTCAGGGCGTTGAAGCCGAGGACTTTGAATCCCCAGATCCGCATCTCGTAACCGGGTCCGGAACCGGTCGCCGAGGTGAAGGTGAACCAGCCCCAGGTCAGGGGGAAGGTGATCAGGGCGGCGAGTACACAGCCCCAGAAGATCGACTGGTGCGCGATCCAGCGGGCCCGGGAGCGGGCGCCCAGGAACTTCTGGAAGCCGAGAGTGGTGGCGATCATCCGGGGCACCGCGGTGGGTGCCCGGCGGAGGTTCGCGGCCGAGAAGAAGGCGCGCCACCCCTGGTGGAAGAGACGGCGGGCGCCGGGAGAGGAGATCCAGACGGTATAGCGGTAGGTCACGCCGAAGGCGAGGAAGACGGTGGCGACGGCATAGGGCAGGAGTGCCGAGTCGAAGTCGCGCAGCATCCGGCTGCCCAGCACGATCGCCAGCACGAGCAGTCCGGAGACGGCCGCCCCGGCTGCGACGGCCCGCACCGCCACGTCCGTCCGCGGCCCGGCAGCACCGGCACCGGCACCGGCACCGGCAGAAGGGGAGGGGGACGGGGAGAGGGAAGGGGCGGTGGAGGGGAGGGGCGGGGCGGGGGGAGGGGAGGGGGGAGCCCCCCGGGGATGCGGGTCGCCGGGGGGTGGCGGCGGGGCGGTCACGCCGCCACCGTAGGCAGCGCGCGCCGGATGCGCCTTCTGTGGCCGTGGCCCGTCAGGCGGTGGGGTGACGGCTTAGGCCAGTCGGCCCGGGGCCCCGGTAGGGAGCGGGCCGGGTGAGGGAAGGGCCTCGTATGACGATGCCCCCTGCCGGTGACGGGACCGGTGCCGGAGATCGCTCCGGAGACGGTGCGGAAGGCGGTGCGGAAGACCGGGGCGCGGCCGGAGCGGGCGCCTCCGCCGGAAGCGGGGGTGCGGACGGGCCCGGCGGCGGGTACCTCCGGGCCGGGGAGGGGGCAGGAGGTCCGGGCCGCCCGGTGGTGCACGGAGTGGCGCCCTGGCGGCGGATGCTCCCCCGCCGCAAGGACGAGGCGCACCGCGCGGCGACCCCGCTGGAGCTGTTCTTCGACCTCTGTTTCGTCGTCGCGGTGGCCCAGGCGGGTGTCCAGCTCGTGCACGCGGTCGCCGAGGGGCATATCGCGCAGGGCGTGGCCGGGTACGGCTTCGTCTTCTTCGGCGTGTGGTGGGCGTGGATGAACTTCACCTGGTTCGCGTCCGCCTACGACTGCGACGACGTGCCGTACCGGATCGCGACGCTGGTGCAGATCGCCGGGGTGCTGGTGTACGCGGCGGGGGTCCCGCGGGCGTTCGGCGAGGACGACTGGAGCATCGCGGTCGCCGGGTATCTGATCATGCGGCTGGCGCTGACCACGCAGTGGCTGCGGGCCGCGGCTTCGGAGACGGGCGAGGCACGGCGTACGGCACTGCGGTACGCCGGGGGGATCGTGGTCTGTCAGCTGGCGTGGGTGGCCCTGCTGTTCGCGCCGGACGGGTCGAAGCGGTGGCTGTTCCTGGCGGTGATCGCGGCCGAGCTGGCGGTGCCGCTGTTCGCGGAGCACCGGCACCGTACGCCGTGGCATCCGCATCACATCGCGGAGCGGTACGGGCTGTTCACGCTGATCGTGCTCGGGGAGACGATGTCGGCGAGCACCATCGCGGTGCAGTCGGCGCTCGACGAGCACAAGGCGGTGGCCGAGCTGCTGCCGCTGGCGGCCGGGGGGCTGCTGATCATTTTCTCGGCCTGGTGGATCTACTTCGCGGTGCCGGAACACGAGCATCTGACGTCCAACCGGCGGGCGCTGCCCTGGGGGTACGGGCATGTGCTGGTGTTCGGTTCGGCCGCGGCGATCGGTGCGGGTATGGAGGTTGCCGTGGAGCACGCGGTGGGGCAGGCGCATATTTCGGTGGTCGCGGCCGCGGCGGCCGTCACCGTTCCGACGGCGGTCTTCCTGCTGACGGTGTGGCTGCTGCATTCGCGGCACTTCAAGCGGGGTGCGGCGCAGCAGTCGGTGATTCCGCTGGCGGCGGGGGCGGTGCTGGCCTGTACGTTCGCCGGGGACTGGGCGGTTCCGGCGGCGGGTCTGGTGGCGGCGGGGGCGGTCGCGGCCGGGGTGGTGCTGGCGGAGCGGGCCCGGCGCGGGCCGGCGCCACGGCCCGCGTGATACGCAGAAGCCATGACGGACGCAGAGGGTGTACGGGACGGGCGGAGCGGGCACGACGCGCTGACGGATGTGGCGGGTCTGCGGGTGGGTCATGCGGAGGTGCCGGGTGCGGGGGCGCTGAGCGGGACGACGGTGGTGCTGGCGCCGGTGGGGGGTGCGGTGGCGGCGGTGGACGTACGGGGCGGTGGTCCGGGCACCCGGGAGACGGACGCGCTGGACCCGCGGAATCTGGTGCAGCGGGTGGAGGCCGTGGTGCTGACGGGCGGCAGCGCGTTCGGGCTGGACGCGGCGGGTGGGGTGATGGCGTGGCTGGAGGAGCGGGGGCGGGGGGTGCCGGTGGCTCCGGGACGGGTGGTGCCGGTGGTTCCGGCGGCCTGTCTGTTCGATCTGGGGCGCGGCGGGGACTGGGGGGCGCGGCCGGGGGCGGCGGAGGGCCGGGCGGCGGTGGCGGCCGCGGAGGCGTCGGGTGATGGTGCTCCGGTGGTGATGGGGAACGCCGGGGCGGGTGCGGGGGCGGTGGCGGGTGCGCTGAAGGGGGGTGTGGGGACGGCGAGTACGGTGCTGAGGGGTGCCGGGGCGGGCGGTGCCGATGTGACGGTGGGGGCGCTGGTGGTGGCCAATGCGGCGGGGTCGGTGCTGGATCCGGTGACGGGGGTGCTGTACGGGCAGTATCTGCACGGGACGGGTGACGCGGCGGCCGACGGCACGGCCGGGTCCGCCGAGTCGGCCGAGCCCTCCGGGCCCGAAGGGGCTTCCGGGGCGGAGTGGATCCGGTTTCCGGATCCCGCCGTGCACGCGGCGGCCCTGCGGCGTCTGGCGGCGGCGCAGGAGGCGAACGGTCCCCAGCCGCTGAACACCACGCTGGTGGTGGTGGCGACGGATGCCGACCTGGTCCGGGCGCAGGCGCACAAGCTTGCGGGTACGGCGCATGACGGTATCGCGCGCGCCGTTCGGCCGGTGCATCTGCTCAATGACGGTGACACGGTCTTCGCGCTCGCCACGGGTGCGGTCCCGCTGCCCGCGGAGGATCCGCTGGCGCTCAACGGGGTGCTGGCGGCGGGGGCCGACGTGGTGTCGCGGGCGCTGGTGAAGGCGGTGCTGGCGGCGGAGTCGGTGACGGGTCCCGGCGGGGTGTATCCGGCGTACCGCGATCTCTATCGGTAGCCCCACCGCACCCGTCGTACTCCTGGCCGAGGACATCAACTGACATGCCAGATATGCACCGTTGACAGCGCAGGGGAACTTCCTCAAGAGTTCCTTCGTTTTCGGTAACGCTGGACGCGGTGTCGGACGCAGGGGCTACTTTTAGCAATCAACGTGTTACTTGTGGCGACGGCCAGGAGACCCACTTTGAACGATCCGTACGAGACAACCGAGACGCACCTCGCGCGACTCCTGGGTCGGGCGCTCAACTCTTTCGACCTGCCCGACGCGACGGTCGAGAGACTGGACTCGGCTCTGGCTCACGCGAGTTCGCTGCACTCCTCGCACCACAGCGCGGACCTGGACCGTGCCACGTACCGCCACGCCTATCTGCTCGCCGACGGCTCCTCGGTGGTGCTCTGGGAGCTGGTGCACAGCTCGGGGCAGGGCGGTTCGGAGCAGCACGAGGTGTACGCGGACGAGTCGGAGGTGCGGCTGGCCGCGTCCCGGCTGCCGTCGGGCTTTCCCGGTTTCGCGGACACGGGTCCGGCGGGCCGCCCCGGCCCCGGGTCCGGCCCGGGCAGCCGGTCCTCCGAGGACGATATCGGTGGCGGTGCCAATGGCCGCGGCAGTGGCAGCGGCAGTGCTGACGGGGTGGACGGCGTGCCGGATGCCGGTGACCGGGGTCCGCTCGGGCCTGCGGGTTTCGGTTCCGACGGCCTTGCGGGCAGCGGTTTCGGCCCGCTCCCCGGCCCGGGTTTCGACAGCGATATCGACCTGCTCGCCGGTCTGCTGTCGGCGCCGCCCGCTCCGCTCCCCCGGATGTACGTCCCGGACAATTCCGCCGACCACGCCCGCCGGGTGCTGCGACGCGCGGAGAACCCGGACGGCCCCGGGCCGGAGACGGCGGAGCTGCTGCGGGGCGCCTTCGCCCACCACATCACGCAGGTCTTCGGCCGCCAGTGCCGGGTCGGCGACCGGGAGGCCGGATTCACCCTCTACGAGCATGCGTTTCTGCTGATCGACGGGGCCGAGGTGTCCCTCTGGGAGGTCGAGCACACGGCGACTCCCGACGGCCGGCATATGTGCGAGGTGTATCTGTCGGAGAGCGGTGCGCGGGAAGCGATGGAGTCGCGGGGACGGGGCCGTTCGGTGCCGCGGGCCGGCCTCTGACGCGCCTCTGAGACCCCCACCCGGCCGACCGCACCCGACCGCACGAGGCGACACGGGCCGCACCGGGTGACGGTACGGCCGAAGGCCCCGGGGAGCTTCCCCTGGGCCTTCGGTCCTCGGTTCCGTACGGAGGGTGCTTCAGCGGGTCAGTACGGCGTCCCTGACCTCGTCGTCCTCGCCGCCCCCGATGCCCCGCCCGGCGTCCGCCGCCGTCGCCGGCGGCTCCTCCGGGAGGTCGGCGCCGCCCTCCAGATGCTGGGCCGGGCGGGCGGGCAGGGCGAACATCAGCAGGAAGATCACCGCCAGGACCGCGACGATCCACCACAGCGAATTCTCGAAGGCCTGCGAGAAGGCCGTACCCGCGGTGGCCGGGGTGAGCCGCTCCTCGTCGACGGAGCCGAAGAAGACCACCGCGACCAGTCCGAGCCCGAGCGCGGTGCCCATCTGCTGCACCGTGCTGATCAGCCCGGACGCCGATCCGGCGTGCTCGCGCGGTACGCCCGAGAGGATGGCGTCCGTCAGCGGTGCCACGATCAGCCCCATGCCGAGGCCCATCAGGATCAGCGGTGCCGTCATCTGCCAGGTGGTGATGGCGGTCCCGTAGTGGTCGGCCTCCCAGATGTAGAGCAGGATTCCGGCGATCATCGTCAGCGCTCCGGCCTGGAGGACCTTCCGGCCGAACTTCGGCACCAGCTTCTGGACCGAGATTCCCGCCGCGACGGACACGGCGATCGAGAACGGGACGCCCGTCAGTCCGGCGCGCAGCGCGCTCCAGCCCAGACCGGTCTGCATGTAGATCGTCCAGACCAGGAAGAAGACGCCGAGCGCCAGGCCGAAGACGAGCTGGACGGAGATCCCGGCCGCGAAGGACTTGATGGAGAAGAGGGAGAGCTCGATGAGCGGGGAGCCGTCCTTGCGCGCCTTGTGGCGCTCGTACACCACCAGGGCACCGAAGACCGGCACGCTGCCCGCCATGCAGACGAAGCCCCAGACGGGCCAGTCCAGCTCATGGCCGCGGGTCAGCGGGTAGACCAGCATCAGCATGGCGGTGGTGACCAGGAGGACGCCGACCAGGTCGAGGCGGAGTGCCTTGGGGGCCCGGGACTCGGTGATGTACTTGCGGCCCAGGATCAGCCCGGCGATACCGACGGGCAGGTTGATCAGGAAGATCGGCCGCCATTCGAGGCCGAAGAGGTTCCACTCGGTGAGCAGGGCGCCGAGGAGCGGCCCCGAGACCGCCCCGAGCCCGACGACGGCGCCGAAGAGTCCGAAGACCTTGCCGCGTTCATGGGCCGGGAAGGTGGTGTGGACGATCGCCAGGACCTGGGGGACCATCAGGGCGGCCATGGCGCCCTGGAACAGCCGGGCCGCGATCAGCATCTCGGGGTTGGCGGCGAGACCGCAGAGCGCGGACGCGACGGTGAATCCGCTGATGCCGACGAGGAAGAGGCGCTTGCGGCCGTAGATGTCGCCGAGCCTGCCGCCCGTGATCAGTCCGGCCGCGAAGGCCAGGGCGTATCCGGCGGTGATCCACTGGATGGCGCCGAAGGACGCGTCGATGGTCCGCTCGATGCTGGGGATCGCGATATTGACGATGGTGACATCGACGAGGTCCATAAAGGCGGCCGTCATGATCACGGCGAGGGCGATCCACCGGCGCCGGTCGGCCTCCGCTCCGGCGGCCGGGCCGGTGTGATCCGCGGGGGCGGAGCGGTCAGCGGGGGCGTCGGCCGGGGGCTCCGGAGCGCCCGTCCGGGCCGCCGGACCACCGCTCAGGGCCGCCGGATCACTGCTCAGGTCTGGCTGTGAGGTCATGGGAGGACGGTAGAAGTCCACTAGGACAAAAGAAGTCCTAGTTGGGCGTCATCCTGGGGAACATGACGGATACACCAGTGCGACTGCTGAATCTTCTGTCCCTTCTCCAGACACCGCGTGAATGGCCGGGCAGCGAGCTGGCCGGCCGCCTCTCGGTGAGTACCCGGACCATCCGCCGGGATATCGACCGGCTCCGGGATCTGGGCTATCCGGTGGAGGCCACCAAGGGGGCGATCGGCGGATACCGGCTGGTCGCGGGGGCCGCGCTGCCTCCACTGCTGCTCGACGACGAGGAGGCGGTGGCGATCGCGGTAGGGCTGCGGGCCGGGGCGGGACATGCCATCGAGGGCATCGAGGAGGCTTCCGTACGGGCCCTGGCCAAGCTGGAGCAGGTACTGCCGAACCGGCTGCGGCACCGGGTGACGACCTTGCAGAACGCGACGATCCCGCTGGTCCGCGGCGACGGCGCGACCATCGACCCCCGGACCCTGACGGGGATCGCGGGCGCGGTCAGCGGGCGGGAGAAGCTGCGCTTCGGCTATCGCGCCGGGGACGGCACGGAGTCGAAGCGGCTGGTGGAGCCGTACCGGCTGGTCTCGACCGGGTGGCGCTGGTATCTGGTGGCGTACGACCTGGGCCGGGAGGACTGGCGGACCTTCCGGGTGGACCGGGTGTCGGAACCGTTCCCGACGGGGGCGCGGTTCACGGCGCGGGAGCTGCCGATGGGCAGCGGGGCGGAGCTGCTGAAGGCGACCATGTCGCCGACGCGGCCGGGGACGCGCGGCGAGTACGACGTGGACGTGGCGTTCGAGGCACCCGCGGAGTTCGTGACGGCGCGGCTGCCGGGGCATCTGGGCACGCCGGTCCCGACGGGCCCCGAGAGCTGCCGGCTGCGGCACCGCTCCACGGATTCCGTGGAGTGGCTGGCGCTGCGGCTGGCCCTGGTGGAGTGCGAGTTCACCGTCCACGGACCGGCGGAGCTGGTGGCGTACGTGAGCGACCTCGGCGCCCGTCTGACCCGCTCGGCACCGGCCTGACACCGAGGGGCCGGGGCCGACGGGGGCGCGGCCCGGGCCGGGGGGCCGCCGGGGGCGTGGGCCGGGGCCGTACGGGAAGGACTCCGGGCCGTACTGGAAGAGCCCGGGGCCGTACGGAAAGGGAAGGACCCCGAGGCCGGGGGGAGGGCCTCGGGGTCCGCTCGGTGGGGGCCTCGGAGGGCCCCGGGGTGGCGGCGGGGTCGCGGGGACCCGCCGCCGGGTCGGGCACCGGCGGGGCCGCTTCCGGCGGCCGCCGTCGCACCCGGGTCGTTACGCCGCCTCGTCGAAGCCGGTGTCCCGGGCCATGCGCTTCAGCTCCAGCAGCGCGTGCTTCTCGATCTGACGGATCCGCTCGCGCGTCAGACCGTGCTGCTTGCCGACTTCGGTCAGGGTGCGCTCCCGGCCGTCGACGATGCCGTACCGCATCCGGATGATGGACGCGGTCCGCTGGTCGAGCTGGCCGATCAGATCGTCGAGCCCCTCGCTGCGCAGCAGGGTGAGCACGGACTGCTCGGGCGAGATGGCGGAGGTGTCCTCCAGCAGATCGCCGAACTGCGTCTCGCCCGCGTCGTCCACGGCCATGTTCAGGCTGACGGGGTCGCGGGCCCAGTCGAGGACGTCGGTGACGCGCTCGGGGGTGGAGCCCAGCTCCTGCGCGATCTCGGCCGCCTCGGGCTCCCGGCCCTTCTCGCGGTTGAACTCGCGCTGCACCCGGCGGATCCGGCCCAGCTCCTCCACCAGATGGACGGGGAGCCGGATGGTGCGGGACTGGTCGGCTATGGAGCGGGTGATGGCCTGGCGGATCCACCAGGTCGCATAGGTGGAGAACTTGAAGCCCTTGGCGTAGTCGAACTTCTCGACCGCGCGGACCAGGCCCGCGTTCCCCTCCTGGATCAGGTCGAGCAGCGGCAGGCCGCTGCGCGGATAGCGCCGGGCGACGGCCACGACCAGCCGGAGGTTGGAGCGGATGAACTCGTCCTTGGCACGTTCGCCGGCGGCCGCCAGCGCCTCCAGTTCGTCGCGCGCGGCTCCGCCCGCGTCGCTCTCCGCCTGGCCGTCGAGGATCTGCCGGGCGTAGACCCCGGCCTCGATGGTCTGGGACAGCTCCACTTCGCGGGCCGCGTCCAGCAGCGGCGTACGCGCGATCTCGTCGAGGTACATGCCGACCAGGTCGCGGTCGGCGATCTCTCCGCCGGAGGCGCGAGCGCTGCTGGCCCGGCCAGTGGTCCTGGTGGTCTCGGACTGGCGACGGGCGACGGCACGGGTGGCCATGCGAGCTCCCTTGCTGAGTAGGTCGCGACACCCTTGCGGGTGCCCTGCTTCCGATGGAATCAACGATTGCAATCCGGACAGAATTCCCGTGGAGCCCGACATTTTTTATGATCTTGCAGTACCCTGTCCGGCCACACGAGGAGGTCGCATGATCGGGTCCGGGCAGAAGCCCACAGAGGTGCAGGTCAGAGCGGGTACGGAGGCCGATCTCAACGAGCTGACCGCGCTCTACAACCACTATGTCGAAGAGACGCCCATCACCTTCGACACGGCTCCCTTCACACCCGGGGAGCGGCTTCCGTGGTTGCGCTCCCACCCTGAAGACGGCCCCCACCGGCTTCTGGTTGCCCGGGATGCCGGAGAGGTCCTGCTCGGGTACGTCACCACGAGCCCCCTGCGCCCCAAGGCGGCGTACGCGACATCCGTCGAGGTCAGCATCTACTGCGCGCCCGACGCGGGCGGCAAGGGCGTGGGCACGGCGCTCTACGAGCACCTGTTCAAGGCGCTGGAGGGCGAGGACGTCCACCGGGCGTACGCGGGGATAACCCAGCCGAACGACGCCTCGGTACGGCTCCACACCCGCTTCGGCTTCCGCCCCGTCGGGACGTACACCGAGGCCGGGCGGAAGTTCGGCCGCTACTGGGACATCACCTGGTACGAGAAGCGGCTCGGCCCCGGCGAGGCGTAGCGCCCGGGGGCGGCGGGCCCGCGGCGTGGCATGGCGCCGGGCGCGGCGGGCGGGCCCGGCCCCCGGGGTACCGGCCCCAGGCCCCAGGTCCAGGAGCCCGGGTACCGGTCCCCGGGTCGTAGGACCGATGACCGCCCCCGCTGGGCCCCCGGTCCGTTACGGGCCGCTCCGGAGCGCGCCTACTGTCACGCCATGAGCACCGAGCCCCGCCCCGTCCCGCACCTCTCCCGGCCCGCCGCCGACACCACCGGCGTCCTCGACGAGGCCCTCGAACGCATCCACACCTCCGGCCCCGAGTTCCTCGGCTGGCTGAGCAATCACGCGCCGATGGCCGTCGAGGCCCTGGTCCGCCACGGCGAGTCCGGCTCGGTCCACCGGTGGCTCGACCGCTACCGCGAAAGACTGGAGGACCTGCCGGCCCCGTACGAGAGGATCACCGCCGCCAACCGGCACGAGGCCCTCGGAGACCCCCGCCGGATCACCGACTGGGCACTCCACTTCGAGCGGGAGGTCGCGGAGCGGCCGTGGCGCGAGGTGCTGGCCGAGTGGTGGCCCGAGCTGCTGCCGGGCATCGCGGGCGGCGCCACGCATCCGGTGATCCGGGTGGGGCATGCCGTACGGACCCTGCTGACGACGGAGGAGACCGCGCCCCGGACCGCCGAGCTGGCGCATGCCCTCGGCTACTGGGCGGCCCGCCACGCGCCGCTGCCCGCCGGGCTCCGGTTCACCCCCGCGCCCGGTACGGCGGCGGAGGCGCTCGACGCGGTCGCCGCCGTACCGGACCAGTCGGGCGGTATCACCTCTCGTCTTGACCAACTGACCGCGCTGCCCGGCTGGGGCGGCGGGCCCGTCTCCCCCGGGGAGGCCGGGGCACGGCTGCGCGAGCTGGTGACCGCCGCGACGCACCGGTACGCCACCCACGGCCATGCGGAGCCGGTGATGCTGGTCCACGCGGCGACCGCGCCCAACGCCGTGCTGCGGACCCTGCCCGCGCTCCCCGAGCGGCTGTGGGCGCCGAGCCTTGGCGCCGCCTGGGCGGCCTCGGCCGCGGTGACCGCGGCGTACGTCCCGACCGGCCTGGCCCCGTGGGAGGGTGCGGGCGGCGCCCCGGACCGGACCCCGGAGGAGATCTTCGCGGCGGCCGCGGCCCACGGCGACGACCACACCATCAAGTTCACGGACACGGCGCTGGACGTCGGGGACGCCACGGCGCTGACGGCCGCGGTCCGCTCCATCGACCTGAACACACCGTTCCGCTGAACCCGCCCCCCTGTCCCCCGGCCCCGGGGGGCTGAAACCTCCCCCTCCTGCCCGCCGGGGCCCGGCGGCTCAGCCGAACTGGAGCGACCGTTTGGCCAGCCCCCACCAGAAGCCGTCGATCACGCTGCGCCCGGCGCCCAGCTCGTCCTCGGCCGCGCCGAGGGTGACGAAGAGCGGAGCGAAGTGTTCGGTACGGGGGTGGGCGAGCCGGCCCGCCGGGGCGGCGTGCTCGAAGTCGAGGAGGGCGTCGATATCGGCACCGTCCAGCGCCTCCCGCCCCCAGGCGTCGAACTCGGTGGACCAGCCCGGTACGCCTTCGTGCCGCAGGGCGGCGAGGTTATGGGTGAAGAAGCCGCTGCCGACGATCAGCACGCCCTCGTCCCGCAGGGGTGCCAGCCTGCGCCCGATCTCCATCAGCCGCTGCGGATCGAGTGTGGGCAGCGATATCTGGAGCACCGGAACCGAGGCGTCCGGGTACATCTCCACCAGGGGTACGTAGGCCCCGTGGTCGAGCCCCCGGTCCGGCACGTCCTGGACCGGGCTTCCGGCGCGGCGCAGCAGTTTCCGTACGGAGTCGGCGAGGGCGGGCGCGCCGGGCGCCGGGTAGCGCACGCCGTAGTAGCGCTCGGGGAAGCCCCAGAAGTCGTAGACCAGCGGCAGGGTGGTGGTGGCACCGACGGCGAGGGGTGCCTCCTCCCAGTGGGCGGAGACCATGAGGATCGCGGCGGGCCGGGGCAGTTCGGCGGACCAGGCGGCGAGCTGGCCGGGCCAGACGGGGTCGTCGGCGAGCGGGGGTGCGCCGTGCGAGAGGTAGATCGCGGGCATGCGCCCCGCCGGGGACGTGCCGGGGGTGTCGGACACGGCGGTCATGGGGGCCTCCAATCAACTTGAAAGTTCAAGCTGCATCCCACCCTAAACCCGATTTAGTTCAACTTTCAAGAATGGGTCGTAGAGTAGGGGTATGAACACGGCATCCACAGCACCCGTCAACGAGGACGAGGACGAGGGCAACGGCGAAGGTGAAGGCGGGAGCGGGACCACGGACCGGGGCGGCCGGGTGCCGCGCTGGCTCACCGATGAGGAACAGCGCGTCTGGCGCGCCTATCTCCATGCCACCACCCTCTTCGACGACCACCTCGACCGCCAGTTGCAGCGGGACGCCGGAATGCCGCATATCTACTACGGGCTGCTGGTCCAGCTGTCGCAGGCGCCGCGCCGCCGCAAGCGGATGACCGACCTGGCGATCGACGCCAAGATCACCCGCTCCCGCCTCTCGCACGCCGTCGCCCGGCTGGAGCAGAAGGGCTGGGTACGGCGCGAGGACTGCCCCTCGGACAAGCGCGGCCAGAACGCGGTGCTGACGGACCAGGGGTACGCGGTGCTGGAGGAGGCCGCGCCCGGCCATGTCGACGCCGTACGCCAGGCGATGTTCGACCGGCTCAGCCCCGAGCAGGTCGCCCAGCTCGGCGAGATCATGCTGATCATCGCGGACGGCCTCCAGCCCTCGGACTCGGGCGCCGACCTGCCCTGGCTCCGCTGACCCGCTCCGGCCCGCGCACGGGCCGGACCACCGGCCCCCGCGTACGGGCCGCCCCGCGCGGCACAAAGGCCCGCACAGCGCGGAGGGCCGCACAGCACGGAGGGCCCCGCCGGATCTCTCCGGCGGGGCCCTCCGCTTCTTTGCCGTCCGCACCGGTATCCCCGGAACCTCCGGCACATCCGGCATATCCAGCGCATCCGGCACCGCACAGCACGGCCGGACCTCCGGCACCGCAGAGGCGGGCCGCGCTCACCCCGGTGGAGCGCGGCCCGCCCGCCTGTTACCGGTCCGCCCGGCCCGGTGCCCGCCGGGCGCCCGGTGCGTTCAGCACACCCGGCACACCCGGCACACCCCGCGTACCCGGCGTACCCGGCGCACCCCGCGTATCCGGCGTACTCAGTGCACTCAGTGCACTCAGTGCACGATGACGGGAACCTTCACCTCGGCGTCCGCGCCCTCGCCGCCGGACGCGGCACCGGCCCCGCCCGCGCCGGGCCTGCCGGCGTTGATCATCGTCAGCGCGATCGCGGAGGCGACCACCAGGATGGCGACCGCCCACCAGATCGCGGTGGTGAAGCCGTGCACCATGCCCTGGAACTGGAGCAGCTTGGGATCGGCCGCCCCGGCCGCGCGGTCGGTGATGAACGAGGTGGTGGCGGAGGCCGCGATGGTGTTCAGCAGCGCCGTACCGATGGCACCGCCGACCTGCTGAGAGGTGTTGACCATCGCGGAGGCGACACCGGCGTCGGTGGGCTCGACCCCGTGGGTGGCCAGCGCCATCGCGGGCATGAAGGCCGTACCCATACCGAGGCCCAGCAGGAGCTGCGCGGGCAGGATCACGGCCGTGTACGAGGTGCCGACCTCCAGCTGGGTCAGCATCAGCATGCCCAGCGCGGCGACCAGGAATCCGGGGCCCATCAGCCAGCGCGCGGGCACCCGGGTCATCAGCCGGGTGCCGATCTGGGTGGAGCCCACGATCATGCCGACGATCATCGGCATAAAGGCGAAACCGGTCTTGACCGGCGAGTACCCCTCGACGACCTGGAGGTAGATCGTCAGGAAGAGGAACAGGCCGAACATCGCGATGATGGCGAGCCCCAGGGAGAGGTAGATCCCGCCCCGGTTGCGCTCGGTCAGTACCCGCAGCGGCAGCAGCGGCGCCTTGACCTTGGACTCGGTGACGACGAAGGCGGCCAGCAGCACCACGGAGGCGACGAACATGCCGATCGTCAGCCCGTCCGACCAGCCGGAGTGCTCGGCACGGGCGAAGCCGTAGACCAGGGCCACCAGACCGAGCGTGGACAGCACGACGCCCGGGATGTCGAGCGCCGAGCGGTTACGGGCGCCCTCGGGCTCCCGGATCACCAGGTAGGCGCCGACGGCCGCGACGATCGCGAAGGGGATGTTGACGTAGAAGGTCCAGCGCCAGTCCAGGTACTCGGTGAGGAATCCGCCAAGGATCAGACCGACGGCGCCACCGCCACCGGCGATCGCACCGTAGATACCGAAGGCCTTGGCGCGCTCCTTGGCGTCGGTGAACATCACGGCGAGCAGCGAGAGCGCGGCGGGCGCCAGCAGCGCGCCGAACACGCCCTGGAGGGCGCGGGCGCCGAGCATCATCGCCTCGCCCGTGGCGGCACCGCCGAGCGCGGAGGCCACGGCGAAGCCGATGAGGCCGACGATAAAGGTCCGCTGTCGGCCCCAGAGGTCGGCTATCCGGCCGCCGAAGAGGAGGAGTCCGCCGAAGGCGAGCGCGTAGGCGGTGATGACCCACTGGCGGTTGCCGTCGGAGATGCCCAGGTCCTCCTGGGCGGTGGGCAGGGCGATGTTCACGATGGTGGCGTCGAGGACGACCATCAGCTGGGCGAGCGCGATGAAGACGAGCGCCTTCCACCGCGCCGGGTCGGCACCGGCCGGGCCGGTATCCGCGAGGGCGGTGTCGGGAAGGGTGCGGTCTGTTTTTGACATGGCTGGGGCCACCTAGGAGTGCGAAGTTCTCGTAAGTACTGAAAGCGGGCAGGTCGGCGTTGTGTACGCCCACCGGTCCGGCGGATCGTTCCGTACGCCCGGGAACGGGCCGTACGCGCCGGGCCCCGGGCCCGTCCGGTCACGGTCGGCGATGAGTCGCGGCCGGGGCGGGTCGAGTCGGGTCAGAAGGTCGGTTCGGAGGTCGGGTCAGGTCGGGTCGGAGGTCAGGTCGGGTCGGAGGTCAGGTCGGGTCAGCGGCTGCAGGGCGGGTGGGGGTGGTTGCGCAAATCCTCCAGGGTGGCTGGTCTGCCGGGGAGTTCGGAACGGGCCGGCCCCTCGACGCCGTCCAGGAAGACCTGGAGGTGGCGGTGGATGAAGGGCTCGTTGCTCTCGGGGCTGGTGCCGGGCAGCGGGCGGGTGAACTGGCCGATGGCGACCATCAGATCGCCCGCGCCGACGTCCGCGCGCATCCGCCCGGCCGACTGCGCCCGCTCGACCAGGGCCGACACCTCCGCCTCCAGACGGGTGCGCCGGACGACCAGTTCGGGATGCTCCCGGTCGAAGGTCTCCCGGATCATCGGGCAGAGCGCCCCGGTGCGCTCGTCGGCGGCGCCGTGCACGAACCGCCGGACCGCGTCGAAGGGGTCGTCCTCCTCCGCGGCCGCCCGGACCGCCAGCTCGCAGGTGCGGTCGAGGACCGCGAGCACAACCTCGTGCACCAGGGACGCACGGTCCGGGAAGTGGCGGTAGAGCGTGGCGTTCCCGATGCCCGCGCCGCGGGCGATCTCGTCGAACGAGACCTCCGGCCCGTACACCGTGAACATGTCCCGGGCGGTCCGGACGATCCGCTCGCGGTTCCGCTGGGCGTCCGCCCGGGGGCGGGTACGCGGGGCACGGGCCGGCAGGTCATGGGCGCACCCGGGGACGGCCTTCACTGCGGCGGCCTCCCCTTCGGCGGTACCGGCGGCGATACACACGGCCCAATCCCCTTTCCCGGCCCTCGGCCGTCCGTTCCGTTCTCTGCTGTTCGGTGCTGTTCGGTGCTGTTCGGTGCTGTTGGTCATCGGCCCGGGACTCCCCGGGTGCCGGCCCTCAGGAAGCGGGGACCGGATCCCCGTTTCCGGGCGGCACTGATGCAAACGGGGAGACCGTCCCCGGTTATTTCCCGGACCGAATGTGACCTGCGTCAAACTTTCCGGTCCCGGGGAAGAACCGCTCCTCACGACCGGCGGTCCTTCCCGTACGCCCCGGGCCGCCCCGGCCTTCCCGACCCACCCACCCACCCACCCGCCCGCCCTCTCCCTCTCCCCCCTGTCCCTACTCCACCCTCCCCCCGAACGGCCCTGCTCCACGAGCGTCCCGCCCCCGCCCGCCGGAGGCTGGGCCCATGCACCACGAGCGCCGCCGGATACGCCCGACCAGCCGGATATCCAGCCGGGGAACCGGCCGGGCGCCCGGCCCCGTCCGCACCACGGACTCCCTCCTCGCGCCGACGCCCGCCACCAGCCGCGGACGGCTCCGGTCGGGCCGCCTGGTCAGGGTCACGGGCCGTGCCCACCCGCGCCGGATCGGCGGCATCGCCGCCCTCCTGGCCCTCGCCATCGCCGCGCTGACCACGGCCAGCGACCCGCTCCCGTCGCCCAGCCGGGCGTCCGCGGGCCCGGCCGCCGCCGTCCCGGACGCCTCCGGCCTCGGCCCCTGTCATCTGCCGGCCTCCCTCGGCATCCAGATGTCCGAGGGCCTGCCGACCCCTCCCGGCTACTCCCCCTCCACCGGCGAGGTCCGGGCCCTCAACCTGATGATCGACTTCCCGGACGCGGTCGGGGAGGGCACGGCCGCGGAACGCCTCGGGGAGTTCTTCCCGCAGACCTCGGACTGGTTCCGGACCAGCTCGTACGGGCGCCTCGACTATGTCCCCCAGGCCCCGGTGACCGGCTGGCTGCGGATGCCGCTGCCGTTCGGCGAGTACGGGATAGAGCGCGGTTCCCCGTACGAGCCGGCGTACCGCGATCTCGTCGAGGACATCGTGAAGGTCGCCGATCCGCAGGTCGACTTCAGCGCGTACGACCTGGTCAACATATTGGTGACACCGAACGCGGGCCCGTCGGCGCTGGACACCGTGCTGTCGGTGACGTTCTCCGGCAACCCGGACGCGCCCGTCGCCGACGGCGTACCCCTGGCGAACACGTCCTTCGTCTACAGTCGCCAGGACGACGGCTCCGGCTCGTACGCGGAGACCGGCTTCCGGGTGCTGCCCCACGAGAACGGCCATGTCTTCGGCCTGCCCGACCTCTACACCGCGGACGGCGGCGGCACGGTCGGGCACTGGGACATCATGTCCGAGGACTGGGGGGCCAACAACGACCTGCTCGGCTGGCACAAGTGGAAGCTGGGCTGGCTGGACCCCGAGCAGATCCACTGCGCGGCCGCGCCCGGCACCGCCGAGTACCGCCTCACCCCGCTCGCGACCTCCGGGGGCGCGAAGATGACGATCGTGCCGGTCTCGGCCGACACCGGATACGCGGTCGAGGTCCGCACCCAGGAGGGCAACGACGACGCCGTCTGCCGTCCGGGGGTCCTCATCTACCGCGTCCAGGCCAATGTGGACACCGGCCAGGGCCCGGTGACGGTCTCCGACAGCCACGCCGACAGCGGCGGCTGCACCAAACGCCCCAATGTGCACGCGGAACTCTCGGACGCGCCGTACCGGCCGGGCCAGACGTTCAAGGACCGGAAGAACGGGGTGGAGATCGCGGTGGTGTCGGAGGAGAAGGACGTCTATACGGTCCGGGTCACCCGCGGCTGACGGCTTCAGGGGCACCGCCCGCTCCGCCCCGCCGCCACATCGCTACATCGCCACAGACCAGGGTCGGAGTCGGGGTCGGGGTCGGGGTCAGTTCGCTGCCTCCCCACCGGAGACGTACCCCGCCAGGGACTCCCGCAGCTCCCCCTTCGCGATCTTCCCCGTGGCGATGCGCGGCACATCCCCGAAGACCACATGGGCGGGCACCTTGTACACCGCGAGCCGGGCCCGCACATGCTCCCGCAGTTGCCCGCCGGTGGCCTCGGCGCCCGGCCGGAGTCGTACGACGGCCGCGACCTCCTCCCCGAGCACCGGATGCGGGACACCGACGACGGCGGCGTCGGCGACCGCCGGATGCCCGTGCAGAACGCCCTCCACCTCCGCGCAGTACACGTTCTCGCCGCCGCGGATCACCACGTCCTTGACGCGGTCGACGACCGCGATCCGGCCGTCGGCGCCGACGACCCCCAGATCGCCGGTCCGGAACCAGCCGTCGGGGGTGAACGCGGCCGCGGTGGCCGCCTCGTCCCGCCAGTAGCCGCGGATCAGCGACTGGCCGCGCAGCAGCAGCTCGCCGTGCTCGTCCGTGCGCACCTCGACGGCGGGGGCGGGAATGCCCGCGGCGGCCGGATCGGCGCGGTAGGCGTCCCCGGAGTGGGCCAGGACACCGCCGCTGGTCTCGGTGAGCCCGTAGCCGGTACGGGGCTCGATACGCGTCCCGTACCGCTCGGCCAGCCGGGCCGTCAGGACGGGCGGCGGGGCGGCGCCGCCGGTGGACAGCTGAGTGAGCGTCGCCAGCGGGCTCCCGGCCCGGTCCGCGGCGTCGAGCAGTTGGAGGGCGGTCGCCGGCACTCCGGACCAGTGGGTGACCCGGTGCCGGTCGATCAGGGCGACCGCGGTGTCCGCGTCCCATGCCCGCATCAGGACGAGCGTGCCGCCCGCGGCCATCATCGCGTAGAGATGGGTGAAGGCGGCGACATGGAAGAAGGGGTACGTCATCAGGGCGACGGGCGCCGGTCCGACACCGGGCACCCCGCCCCGGGCGAGCACGGCCACGGCGGCGTGGAACCGTGGGTGGACGGCCGCCCCGGCCTGCGCGAGCTGGGTGGCGACGGCGCCCTTGGGGCGGCCCGTGGTGCCCGAGGTGTAGATGATCGTGGCGTCGTCCTCGGGCCGTACCTCGACGGCGGGCGGGGCGCCGTACGGATCGGGCGCGGGAAAGTCCTCGTACCGCTCGACGCCCTCCCCGTTCTCCGCACTCCCCCCGAAGACCACGATGCGCGCCCCACCGTTCCGGGCCCGGTCCCGTACCGACGGCAGCTGCTCCTCGTCGACGAGCAGCAGACCCGGAGCGCAGTCGTCCAGGACGTACGCCAGCTCGCTCTCGGTCCACCAGGTGTTGAGGGGTACGGCGACCAGCCCGGCGAACTGGGCGGCCCAGAAGGCCACCTGCCACTCGGGCCGGTTCCGCATCAGCACCGCGGCCCGCTCCCCGGGCCGGATCCCGTACTCCCCGGCGAAGCGCCGGGCGAGCGCGGTGGCGGCGGCGAAGAACTCGCGATAGGTCCAGACGGTGTCCTCCCCGACCAGAAACGGCCGGTCGCCGTGCGCCCAGGTGGCCTCGACGAACTCGACGAGGGTCCGGGGCGCGTTCACGTACTCCAGCCGCCCGTCACCCCCGCGCGCCACCTCGAACGGCCCGCCACTCGCCACCAGCCCCTCGCCCCTCACCGGCACCCCTCCGCTCCCCGTCCCCGGGCGCATCCCCGCCCGCCGACTACCGCGCGGACGCTAGGCCCGCCTCCCCCGCACGTCAAGCCGCACCCGCGCCGGACCCCTGCCCACGGCATCACCACGGTGATCCGCCACCCGCTACACTGTCGGCGGCGGTACGGGCCTGCGTGCGCGGCACCGCCCCGGAGTACCGGCCCTTCAGGACCGTTCTCCACCACGCCTTCGTAGCTCAGGGGATAGAGCACCGCTCTCCTAAAGCGGGTGTCGCAGGTTCGAATCCTGCCGGGGGCACAGACCGAAGGGCCGGCTCGGAGGGGTGATCCCCGGAGTCGGCCCTTCGTCGTGCTCACGGCCGTGCCACCTGCATCCCGGAAGGCGGGCGCGTTCTCAGGCAGCGTGCGGAGTGAAGGTGACACGCGAGTCGCCCTCGTCGATGGCCAGGTTCAAGGTGCCGTCCAGGGCCTTGGCCAGGCGTCGCAGCAGCGGAAGGGTGGGGACGGTGTCACCGCCCTCCATCCGGGACACCTGGGGCTGCGTCATCCCGGCGCGCTCGGCCAGTTCGGCCTGAGACAGCCCGAGCTGGATCCGGCGGTCGTGGACCGCCTGTCCGAGATCACCGGCCAGTCGCGCGTCGACGTACTCCTGGTCGTACTCGACCGCCTCACCCGCAAGCTGCCGGGCCCGGCGTGTTCTCCACGTGCTGTGGTTCATCAGCTCTCCTTACGGCGATCGTAGGCGTGCTCGGCATGGCCGTGCGGCGTCGCAGGTTCGAACCCTGCCGGAGCACCACCTGCACCGCAGGTCGAGGATATTCAGGCCCCTCACCCCTAGGGTGGGCGCGCGGGTACATCAGGATCCGCGGCGACCGGCCACAGCCACCAGAAGCTGGCATACTTCAAGTATGGCAACCCGGAAGATCACCATCACTGTGCCGGAAGAGCTGGTGGAGTCCATCAAGGAGCGCGTTGACGCGCGTGGGGTATCCGGCTACATCGCAGCTGCCGCCGCTCATCAGGACGCCATGGACCGGCTGCGCGAGCTGGCCGAGCGTCTCGAAAGCGAACACGGTGCCGTGACGGACGACGAGCAGCAGGCGGCGCTGGATCGCATCGCCGCCATCGACGGCTGGCACGACGAGCAGCATGCGGGCTCGGACGCGGCCGCGTGAGCCGCGCTGCCCGGGCGAAGCTGCACCGGCCCCGACAGCGCCTCTTCGTTTTCGACTGCGAGGCTCTCTCCAAGGCTGTTCAGGGCGATCGGGAGATCACTGCGCTGGTCAAGACGGCTCCGCGGCTCGACATCCCGATCGCCACCTCGGCACTCACGACCCTGGAAGCCTGGGATCCTCGCGAAACATCGAGGCAGGCGCTGTGGAACTGGACGCTGTCCCGGATCCGCGTCGTGCATACCGATGACCAGGTGATCGCCATGGCACGCGAGATGCTGAAAACAGCCGGTCTGCACGGGCACAAGTACGCCATCGACGCCGTTCTGGCGGCTGTGGCCGGGCGGGAAGCGGCGCAGGGAACCGAGACGACCGTCTTCACGTCCGACACCGACGATATGAGTCAACTCCTCGCGGGCCACTCCGTGCGCGTCGAAAAGGTATGACGAGACACTGCCCCTGTCTCGATGCGGGCTCTCGCCGACTTCCCTGAGCAGCAGACGGGTACGGTGTCCCCGCCCTCGCGTGCCGGGTCACAGGTCGTTGAAGGTCCAGAAGAGGCCGACCTCGGTGTCGGAGACGACGACGAGGCCGCAGTCCTCGGTGAAGACGGTCATGGGGCTGTACCCCAGGGTCTTCAGCGTGAAGTCGAGCGTGCCGGACGGGCTGCCGGTCTTGATGACGTTGGTTCGGTAGGTGGCGTCGTTTCCGTACCGGGCCAGGATCGTCTGTGCCATTGCCCGCAGTTCCTCCGCGGACTCTTCGAAGTACTGGAGGTTCTCCAGGGTGCAACCGCCCTCGGTGAGAGCCAGGAGCAGGTCCTCGGCGCTGTTCCGGTCGATCTCCCGGAGGCGCGGCGCCATGTACTCCGGGGGGTGGCCGGCGAAGGGCCAGAAGGGGTTGCCCGCGCGTTCGGGGTCCTGTGCGGCGTCGTCGATGCGGGCACGGCCCCGGGGGTCCGGCACGGCGCGGGCCATCAATGCGAGGACATCGAACGTCCAGTCGTCGTGACGGCGGGGCCCGGTGGCGATGTACGCGCACGCGTCCCTGTACAGGTGGCGTACGGCGGTGTCCCAGGACCTCTGGTCGGCGGGCATCCGATGCGGGCCTCTCTCAGCGGGTCGCCGGGGCTTGCAGGACATCGAGGTCACGACCGGCTCCGGGGCAGCCGTGTCCCGTCACCGTACCTCCCCATAATGCGGACGTGACCTGGGCCGGCCGGGGCAGAAACCGGATGTGATCCGTCGGGCCTCCCTGATACCGTCGCCATCGCTCGCGGGCACGTGAGGCGGTTCCGTTTACGCCCCTCCCGCGACGCTCACCCTGGGGAGGGGCTCTTTCGTGATTCGTCCGTTGAACAGACGGACCGTGCGCCGGCGGCGTGCGGTCGGTCGTGTCGCTCTTGCCGTCGCGCTCGCCGTGACTGCCGGGACCGCGGTCGCCGCGGGGCCGGCGGGCGCCGTGGGCCGTGCTGATTCCGCAGGTCCCGTCGTGGTCAGCCCGGGCGCGCGTTATGTGCCCCGTGCCACCGTCGTGCTCAACGCCGGTGAGACCGGGTTCCTCACCGCGCAGGAGGGCGACGACCGGCTCCGGTGGATCGACTACTCCACCGGTGCGGCGACCGTGCTCGACGACCGGCTGCCCCAGCCGCTCCGCTACGACGTGGACGAATTCCGCTTCACAAAGTATCCGGCGGACTTCGGTCATGGCTCCGACACCGTCGCCGTGTATACGGAGTCCCCGTCGCCGCGCGTCGTGCTGCGGCAGCGCGGTGGTGCGGAGCTGGGGACGGTTCCGGTGCCGGAGGGGCAGACGTATGTCGCGGCGTACGGCGACACCGTCGTCACCCGCAGCGGTGCCGCGGACGCCGTGACGGGGCTGCACCTGCTGCGGCTGCGGGACGGCGTGGTGCAGGAGCAGAAGGTCGAGGGGCTGCCCGAGGGGTGGACGCTCACCATCAGTGAAGGGGACGCCAGGTCGGTCGCCGTCCGGGGCATCAAGTGGGTGAACAGCTCGATGTCCCAGGGCTGGTGGGTCGTCGACCTCGCCACCGGTGCGGTCAGGACACTCTCCACCCAGGGTGAGAGCGTGTCCTTCGACCGCGACACCGTCTTCCACTTCGGTGCTCCGTCGGGCGATGCCGCCCAGGTGTACCGCCGTGACGATCCGAACGCGGAGCCGGTCACCGCCGATCTGCGGGATGTGAGCTCGTACGGGGATGTCGTACGGCGCTTCGGCGACCGCTTCGTCACCGTGACCCCGCCCAGCGCCGGCAACGAGGGCGGCTACCGGGGCAATCCGCTCGTCCTGCGCGACACCGCGGGGAACCGGGAGAAGCTGCTCGCCGTCGCCGCGCCCTCGGTGCACCGTACGCCCGACGGTTCGGTCCTGGTGGCGGGCGCCGAGCAGGACGGCACCTACGGCGCGCTCGACTGGGGCTACTACCTCTTCACCCCCGCCGCGGACGGAACCGTCGCCCGGAAGCGGCTCGCGGACATCGAGCACCGGGAGGCCCAGCCGGCCGGTATCGCGCTGGGCAGCGGCATCCTCACCACCGCCGACGATTCGCGGTACTACGACCCGCACACCATCATCGGCGGCTTCCGGAGCACCTGGCTCAAGACCTCCGGCCGTCCGGAGGAGCTGAACTCGACCACCGACATGTCGGTGTCCGGCCGGGACGACGACGGCTGCAGCACGGCCCACGGCATCTACTGCGTGACGATGTTCGCGAGCGGCGACGGGCATCACGGCCGCAAGGCCGCGACCGAGCAGGACGTCACCGTGCTCCACCGGAACGGCACCGAGCAGTGGGGGCCGGGCGTGACGTCCGGGCTCGGCAGTCCTCAGCTCGCCGACCTCTCGGGCCGGTTCGGTGTGGTGAACCAGGCGTGGGGCGGCTCGCAGGCGGTGCTCCGCTTCGAGGCGGACGGCAGCGGGAAGACGGTCCTGAAGCGGGAGCCGGTCGCGTCGGCCGTCTGGGGCAGCACCCTCCGGAGCGCCGTCGGCCGCTGGGACGACACCGGGTCGGGCGTCTCGACCATGGTGGAGACGAAGGACCTCTCGACGGGCACTGTCACCACGGCCTTCGACGCGGGCTGTGTCCCAAGCGACCTCCAGGCCGTGGGCCGCTGGACGTACTGGCGGTGCAGCGACTACTGGCACGACTTCAAGGGCGCCGGCCTCTACGACCACCAGACCGGGCGTTCCCTGAAGCTGGGTGCCGACCTCGCGCTCCTCGGTGACGGCTATCTGGTCGGGCAGTCGGCCGCCGGTCTGACCCTCGTCGACTTCCACAACGGGTTCCCAGCCGGTGCCGAGGAGGCCGACCTGCCCCGGCGGGTCGTCGCCACCGCCACCGAACTCGGTGACCGGACCGCGCGCCGGGCCGGGTGGACCGTCGACCGGTTCGGTGGTCATGCCGCGTACACGGGCGCGGACCGCCGGGTGCGGATCGTCCCGTCCGGCGTCCCGGCCTCCCGGATCGCCGTCATCGACACCGACGTGCCCGCCGCGGACATCAGGGCGGGCGCCTGGAAGCCGCGCTGGTGGCTGTCGAAGCCGGCGGCGTCATGGACGCTGGCGCTGAAGAACCGGACGACCGGGGCAGTGGTACGGACGCTCTCCGGCGGCGAGGCCAGGGGGCTGATCGCACCCGAGTGGGACGGCAAGGACACCGCCGGGAAGGACGTCGCGAACGGTTCCTACACCTGGACGCTGGCGGCGAAGCCCGCCGACGGTGTCCAGGCGGACCTCGCCGCCACCGGGACGGTGCAGGTCACCGGCCGCGGTCCCGCCGTACGCCGCGACTACGCGGGCGACGACGGCTACCCGGATCTCTACGCCCGCGGCACCGGCGGCTCGCTCACCGTCTACCGGGGCAATGCGGCCGGTACGGTCTCGGCGAAAGCCGACGGCGGAGTCTGGCCCACCACCTCCACCCTGGTCCCGTTCGGCGACCTCGACGGCGACAACGCCAACGACACCCTGGTCACGGAGCAGGACGGCTCGCTGTACCGCTACTCCCCCGAGCGCGGCAAGGCCGTCACCCCGGACACCCCGCGGACGAGGATCGGCTCCGGCTGGGCGGCCTTCGACGGCCTGACCTACTCGGGCGACCTCACCGCGGACGGCGTCCCGGATCTGGTGGCCCGGCAGACCGCCACCGGTGACCTGTACCTCTTCGCGGGTACGAAGGCGGGCGGCTTCACCCGCACCGGCCGGATCGGCACCAGCTGGAAGAGCCTGACCATCGTCGGCGCGGGAGACCTCAACGGCGACCGGCACGCCGACCTCATCGCCCGTACCGCCAACGGCGACCTCTACCGCTACTACGGCACCGGCAAGGGCACCATCTCCTCCGGCACGAAGATCGGCTCCGG
>NZ_JBSFNQ010000063.1:0-43853 GCF_053981115.1 Streptomyces sp. NPDC003691
GTGGGTCAACCGGCGCTTCGCCTCCGGCCCCATGGGGACGGGCCCGTCGCGGCGGGGAGTGGTGGTGGAGTGCATCGTCTGCCCTTCCTCAGGCATCCGGCCGCCGCCGTCCCGTGGGGGGTCAGTGCGCGGAGCCGCCCGCCTGGTAGGCGTCCAGATGCTCACCGATGAGCGCGAGGATCTGCGGCACGCAGTCGTTGAGGTAGAAGTGCCCGCCGGGGAAGACCCGGAAGTCGAAGGCGCCCTTCGTGTGCTCCTCCCAGGCCCGGGCCTCCTCGATGGTCGACTTGGGGTCGGAGTCGCCGATCAGCGCCGTCACCGGGCAGGTCAGCTCACGCCCCGGACCGGGGTTGTAGGTCTCCGCGGCCCGGTAGTCGTTGCGGATCGCCGGAAGGATCATCCGCAGCACCTCCTCGTCGCCCAGGAGCGAGGTGTTGGTGCCGCTCAGCGCTTTGATCTCGGCTATCAGCCCGTCGTCGTCCCGCTGGTGCACGGTCTCCGCACGGAACCGGGACGGTGCCCGCCGGCCGGACACGAACACACCCGTCGGCACCACGCCCGCGGCCTCCAGCCGCAGCGCGACCTCGTAGCTCAGCGAGGCGCCCATGCTGTGGCCGAACACGGCCAGCGGCCGGTCCGTCCAGGGCAGTACCGCCTGGACGACGACATCGGCCAGCTCCTCGATCGTCCCGATACCGGGCTCGGCGAGCCGGTCCTGACGGCCCGGGTACTGGATCGCGATGACATCGGTCTTCGGCGACAGCGCCCGGGACACCGGGAAGAAGTAGCTGGCCGACCCGCCGGCGTGCGGCAGACAGAGCAGACGGGTCCGCGCGTCCGGCGCAGGGTGGTAACGCCGCACCCAGAGGTCGGAGGTGGAGGACATGGTCGAGGAGGTCCTTTCGCTCTGCGTCCGCCCCGCGGCGGAGTGCGCGCCGTGGACGGCGCCGGTCCGGCGCCGCCCCCGCGGGGGGAAGAGATCGCTGAACACCCCCCTCTCCCCAAACTGCCAGGCACGCAACCGCCCCGACAACCCCTGCCTTCCCCTAAGAAGTACCCTCCGGCGTGGCCCCCTGCGTGCCGCCCCCCTTGACGGCGAAGCCGTCCAGCAGCCCCGGCACCGCCTCGTCGGCGAAGCGCAGGCCCTCCGGCATCAGCACGTCCTTCACGTCGTACGCGCCCCGGCCGCCCGCCGTGGTGGCGGTGACCTTGCAGAGGCCCGAACGCCGGTGCCACGCCCACTGGGTGACCTTCCAGCCGATCACCCCGTCCCGGCGCAGCGCGATCGTCCGCCGCTTCATGGAACCGTGCCGGGTGACCAGATAGCGGCCGGTGATGCCGTGCCCGAGATTCCGGGCCGCGTCGAACGCGAACAGCGCCCCCGCGACATACACCACCAGCGCCGTGATCCAGCCGATGTGGATCAGCACGTCCGTCAGCAGCACCCCCAGGAAGACCAGCAGGCCCCCCAGGCCGGTACCGATGAAGAACGCCCACCGGAGCCGTCGCGACAGCGCGTGCCGGGTGTGCGGTACCAGCCGTACGGCGGCCGTCGGGTCCTCCTCCTCGCGCAGCACCGCCGCGGCCACCCGGTGCGCGTCCGCGATCGGGGCCGGGGGCAGCAGCGCACTGGTGTTGTAGATGCTGACCTCCTCCTCGACCGTGCCCGACCCGGTCGCCACCGCATAGGTGTACGCGCCGCCGCCCCAGCGCAGCAGCAGCGGCTCGGCGATCTCCACCCCGCGCAGCCGCTCCTCCTCCAGGGTCACCGACCGGGTGACGAAGAGCCCGCGGGCCGCCCGCAGCGCACCGTTGGGCTCCCGCAGCAGCCGGAAGTCCCACCACATCTCCACATAGAGGCCGAGTGAACCGACGGCCCCCACCAGCAGCACACCGAGAACACCCGCGGTGATCACGGGCAGCAGGTCGACCGTGCTCAGCCAGGAGAACAACTGCGGGATCAGTACGGTGTCGGGCTCGGCGCCGACGATGTCCAGCACCTCGTACGTGCCGCCCACCGCGCTCAACCCCAGGACCAGCGCCCACACCGAGAGGGGGGCGAACCGCAGCCACTTCCAGTCGATCACGGCCAGAGTGTCCCGGTCCTCGGCGGCGAGTGCAGTACGGCGTACCAGGTCCCGGCGCAGTACCTCCGAGTCCCGGACGTCCAGCGCGTCCAGGACGAGCACGGAGTTGTCCGTGGCACTGACCCGGTGCCCGGTGCCGACCTTGAGGGCCGAGATCCGGAACATCCGGTGCACCGGATTGGCCGAAATATCGACGCTGCGGACCCGGTGGCGCGGGATGGAGCGATGACTGCGGATCAGGACACCGGTCCGCAGCTCCAGCTTCTCCGGGGTGAGCCGGTAGCTGGTCTTGAACCAGCGGAACGCCTCGTACACCACGACGGCGAGCACGGGTACCGGCACCGAGACATGCAGCCACCAGGGCGCGTTGCGCCACCACATCACCGCGGCGGCGGTCACGACGATCAGTCCGCACCAGGTACCGGTCGCGCCGATGATCCGGGGGTTCAGTTTCCGCCAGGGGGGTTCGCCGCCCGTGGCCGGTACCGCGGTTTCCCGCTGCTCGTCCCGCTCGCCGCGTTCGCCGTTCTCGCTCGGTTCGTCCTGCCCGGCCGTGCTCTCGGGAGCGTCCGGGAGGTCGGCCCGGCCCGGGGCGCTCATGTCGCGTCCCCGGGGGTGGCCTGGGTGATCAGGGTCAGCTCCTCCGCCAGATCACGGGCCTGCTCATGCGCCAGACCGTCGATCCGCACCGCCCCGGCGGCGGACGCGGTGGTGACGATCAGCGTGGCCAGGCCGAACATCTGCTGGATGGGACCGCGTACGGTGTCGACCGTCTGGATCCGGGACAGGGGCGCGATCCGCCACTGCTGCCATACCCAGCCCGCCCGGGTGAAGACCGCGTCGCCGGTGGTCTCCCAGCGGTGCACGCGGTAGCGCCAGAACGGCATGACGGCCGTGTACAGCAGGCCCGGCACCCCGATGACGGCCGCCGAGAACAGCAGCCAGAAGCGGGCCGGGGTGATCAGCACCCCGAGCAGAACCAGGATCAGCACCGGCGGGAGCACGGTCACCAGCGCCTGTACGGCCCACCAGCCGATCGACCGCCGGTCCACCGTATGACTGGGCGGGCGCAGTTCCAGCCGGACCCCTGAAGGGCCGCCGGCGGGTGGTGAGGGGGATTCGGTCGTCGCGGATTCGGCCATCGTCAGCTCCGGGAACAGGTCGAACGGTCGGGCGATTGGGGGGACTCCACCGCGGAACGGCAGACCCGTGCGGCGCACGGACCGTCACAGAGGCCTTCCCCGGCGGTGGAGCGGGCTCGCATATGGCTATCACACCTATCACGGCACCCCTGTCCTCCTTGCCCCGCGGCCCAGGTTTCGATCTTCGTTGCGGCGGACCCCAGTTGGGGCTCCCACCGGCGGCAATGCCCCTCTGACTAGGGCGTATAGGGGGACGGCTAGGGGTTGGCCGGGACTGGGGCGGCTCGTAGCGTGCGAGTCGGTCGCATAGCACGGCGGATGCCGGAGCCGCGAGAAAACCACCCTTCGAACGGAGGTCCCAGTGGCTCACGTATCGCCAGTTGAGGCGTGGTCGGGAGCTGGGTGCACCATCGCGGTCGTGGGGGTGGCGTGCCGGTTGCCGTCCGCCCCCGACCCCGCCGGCTACTGGGCCCTGCTCCGCGACGGTACGAGCGCCATCGGCGACGCGCCCGCCGACCGCTGGGACTCCGCCGCGCCCGCTGCCCGGGGCGGCTTTCTGTCCGGCGTGGACCGTTTCGACCCGGCCTTCTTCGGGATCTCCGCGCGCGAGGCCATGGCCATGGACCCGCAGCAGCGACTCGTCCTCGAACTGGCCTGGGAGGCCCTGGAATCCACCGGGACCGCACCGGAGAGCCTCGCGGGCAGCCGGACCGGAGTCTTCATGGGCGCGATCTGGGACGACTACGCCGGTCTCGCCCACCGCCACGGCTCCACCGCCCTCAACGCCCACAGCCTCACCGGCCTCCAGCGCGGCGTCATCGCCAACCGCGTCTCCTACACCTTCGGCCTGCGCGGCCCCAGCCTGACCGTCGACTCCGGACAGTCGTCCTCGCTGGTCGCCGTCCACCAGGCCGTCGAGAGCCTGCGCAGCGGCGAGTCCGCCCTCGCCCTGGCGGGCGGCGTCAATCTGATCCTCGCCCCCCAGAGCACGGCGGCCCCGGCCCGCTTCGGCGGACTCTCCCCGGACGGTCTCTGCTACACCTTCGACGCCCGCGCCAACGGCTATGTCCGCGGCGAGGGCGGCGGTGTCGTCGTTCTGAAGACCCTGGACGCGGCGCGCGCCGACGGCGACCGGGTGCTGGCCGTGATCCGCGGCAGCGCGGTCAACAACGACGGCGGCGGCGAGAGCATCGGCGCGCCGCAGCAGTCGGCACAGGAAGACGTCATCCGTCTCGCCCACGAGCGGGCCGGAGTCACCCCCGACGAGGTGCAGTACGTCGAACTGCACGGCACCGGCACCAAGGCGGGGGACGCCGTCGAGGCCGCCGCCCTCGGCGCGGCCCTGGGCAACCGGCGCAGTGCGCCGCTTCCGGTCGGCTCGGCCAAGACCAACGTCGGCCACACCGAAGGCGCCGCGGGCATCACCGGCCTCATCAAGACGGTGCTCGCCATCCACCACCGGATGCTTCCCGCCACGCTGAACCACAAGACCCCCGGGGTACCGCTCGCCGAGCTGAACCTGACCGTCGTGACCGAACCCACCCCCTGGGGCGAGCCGGACGCACCCCTGGTGGCGGGCGTGTCCTCGTTCGGCGTCGGCGGCACCAACTGCCATGTGGTGCTCTCCTCGGTCCCGGCGGACTCGGTGCAGTCGGTGCAGTCGGAGCCGGTGGTGGCGCGGGTGGTGTTGCCGGTGGTTCCGGTGGTGGTGTCGGCGGGTTCGGCGGAGGGTCTGCGGGCTCAGGCGTCGCGGTTGCTGGAGCCGGTGGCTTCCGGTGCCGGGCTGCTGGACCTCGCCTATTCGCTGGGGACGACGCGGTCGGCGCTGGAGCACCGTGCGGTGCTGACGGTGGCGGACCGGGAGGAGCTGGTCGCGGAGCTGTCGGCGCTGGCCGAGGGCCGGTCGGGAGCGGTGCGCGGCACGGCCGGGCAGGGGCGGCTGGCGTTCCTGTTCAGCGGTCAGGGGAGTCAGCGGCTGGGGATGGGCCGGGAGTTGTACGAAACCTTCCCGGTGTACGCGGGGGCTTTCGATGCGGTGTGTGAGCGGTTCGAGCTGCCGCTGAGGGATGTGGTGTTCGGTGAAGGCGCCGAGAGGCTGAACCGTACGGAGTTCACGCAGGCGGCGTTGTTCGCGGTCGAGGTGGCGTTGTTCCGGCTGGTGGAGTCGTGGGGTGTGCGGCCGGACTTCCTGGCGGGTCATTCGGTGGGTGAGATCGCGGCCGCGCACGTGGCCGGGGTGTTGTCGCTGGAGGACGCGTGCACGCTGGTGGCCGCTCGCGGCAGGCTGATGCAGGCACTCCCCGAGGGCGGCGCGATGGTCGCCGTGGAAGCCTCGGAGGAGGAGGTACACCCGCACCTCACCGAAAACGGCGGTGTGGATATCGCGGCGGTCAACGGGCCGCGTTCGCTGGTCCTGTCGGGTGACGAGGACGCGGTTCTCGCGCTGGCCGGGCTGTGGAAGAACAAGCGCCTGCGGGTCAGCCACGCCTTCCACTCGCATCTGATGGACCCGATGCTGGCCGAGTTCCGCACGGTCGCGGAATCCCTGTCGTACAAGCCGACCGCTGTGCCCATCGCCGGTCAGCCCGTCCAAGTTGATGCCGAGTACTGGGTACGCCATGTCCGGGACGCGGTCCGTTTCCACGACGCCCTGGAGCAGCTCCGTACGGAAGGTGTCACGTCCTTCCTGGAGATCGGCCCCGACGGCATCCTGTCGGTCCTCGCCGACGGCGGTGTCCCGCTGCTGCGGCGCGACCGCCCCGAGGCCGGGTCCGCGGTCACCGCGCTGGCCCGCCTCCACACCACCGGCACCCCCGTCGACTGGGCCGCGTTCTTCGCGGGCACCGGCGCCCGCCGCGTCGACCTGCCCACCTACGCCTTCCAGCGCGAGCGCTACTGGTTCGACTCCGCGCCCGTTCCGTCGCGGCCCCGTGAGACCGCCGCTCAGCGCCTGTCCCGGCGCGAAGCCCTCGAACTCGTCCGTGCCAGGACCGCCGAGGTCCTCGGAGTCGAAAGCCCGGCCGCCGTTCCCACCGGCAAGACCTTCCGCAGCCTCGGTTTCACGTCCCTCATGGGCGTCGACCTCTGCGGACTCCTCGACCCCGTGCGCGCACTGCGCCTGCCGTCCTCCCTGATCTTCGACCACCCCACCCCCGAGGCCGTCGCCGAACTGCTCGCCGCCCGCGGCGGTGAATCCGCCGCGGAGCCCGCGCCGGAACCCGAGACGCCGGCCGGTGCCGATGAGCCGGTGGCGATTGTGGCGATGGCTTGCCGGCTTCCGGGTGGGGTGCGTTCGGCGGAGGATTTGTGGGAGTTGGTGGCGGGGGAGCGGGATGCCATTGGTGGGTTTCCGTCGGACCGTGGCTGGGATCTGGGGGAGCTTTATCACCCGGATCCGGATCGGGCGGGGACGACGTATGCGCGTGAGGGTGGTTTCCTTTACGACGCGGCGGAGTTCGATGCGGAGTTCTTCGGTATTTCACCGCGTGAGGCGCTGGCGATGGATCCGCAGCAGCGGTTGCTGCTGGAGACGTCGTGGGAGGCGTTCGAGCACGCCGGTCTCGACCCGGCGTCGCTGCGCGGCAGCCGTACCGGCGTCTTCGTCGGTGCCATGTCGCAGGAGTACGGCCCCCGGTTGCAGGACGCCCCCGACACACTGGGCGGCTATCTGCTGACCGGTACGACGGCCTCCGTGGCCTCCGGCCGGCTGGCGTACACCTTCGGCTTCGAGGGCCCGGCCGTCACGGTGGACACGGCGTGCTCGTCTTCGCTGGTGGCACTGCACTACGCGGTCCAGGCGCTGCGCCGGGGAGAGTGCGCGATGGCGCTGGCCGCCGGGATGGCGGTCATGGCCACCCCGGGGCTGCTGGTCGAATTCTCGCGGCAGCGCGGTCTCGCGGCCGACGGCCGGTGCAAGGCGTTCGCCGAGTCCGCGGACGGCACGGCGTGGGCCGAGGGTGTGGGCGTCCTGGTGCTGGAGAAGCTGTCGGACGCGCGCCGCAACGGTCACCAGGTGCTGGCGGTTGTACGCGGCTCCGCGGTGAATCAGGACGGTGCGTCGAACGGTCTGACCGCGCCGAACGGGCCTTCGCAGCAGCGGGTGATCCGCCAGGCCCTGGCGAACGCCGGTCTGGCGACGGCCGATGTCGATGTCGTGGAAGCCCATGGCACGGGTACGGCGCTGGGTGACCCCATCGAGGCACAGGCTCTTATCGCCACCTACGGCCAGGACCGCTCCCAGGACCGGCCGCTCCGCCTGGGCTCGCTGAAGTCCAATATCGGCCACACGCAGGCGGCGGCCGGTGTCGCGGGTGTCATCAAGATGGTGATGGCGATGCGGCACGGCGTGCTGCCCAAGACGCTGCATGTCGACAAGCCCTCGTCGCATGTGGACTGGTCGGCGGGTGCGGTGGAACTCCTGACGGAGGCACGGGACTGGACGGCTGAGGGTCCGCGCCGAGCCGCCGTCTCCTCCTTCGGTATCAGTGGCACCAACGCCCACGCCATCATCGAGGAAGTGCCTCGGGCCGAGAGCGAGCGTGCGGAGCCGGTGGTGCCGCCGATGGTTCCCATGGTGGTGTCGGCGGGCAGTACAGCGGCCTTGCGGGAGCAGGCGGAGCGGCTGCTGGGGGTGGATGCGCCGCTTGCGGATCTGGCGTTTTCGGCGGCGGTGTCGCGGGCCGCGCTGGAGCAGCGGGCTGTGGTGGTGGGCCGGGATTCGGAGGAGGTCCGGTCCGGGCTGCGGGCGCTGGCCGATGGGGTGTCGTCGGCGGGTGTCGTACAGGGCACTGCGGTGCCGGGGCGGCTGGCGTTCCTGTTCAGCGGTCAGGGCAGCCAGCGGCTCGGTATGGGCCGGGAGTTGTACGACACGTACCCGGTGTACGCGGGGGCCTTCGACGCCGTCTGCGACCGGTTCGAGCTGCCGCTGAAGGACGTGGTTTTCGGTGATGATGCCGACCGGCTGAACCGGACCGAGTTCACCCAGGCCGCGCTGTTCGCGGTCGAGGTGGCGCTGTACCGGCTGGTGGAGTCCTGGGGCGTCCGCCCCGACTTCCTGGCGGGCCACTCCGTCGGCGAGATCGCGGCGGCCCATATCGCCGGAGTGCTGTCCCTGGACGACGCGTGCACCCTGGTGGCCACCCGCGGCCGCCTGATGCAGGCCCTGCCCGAGGGTGGCGCGATGGTCGCCGTCGAGGCCTCGGAAGAGGACGTACGCCCGTATCTCACAGAGGGCGTGGACATCGCGGCGGTCAACGGCCCCCGGGCGATCGTGCTGTCGGGTGACCAGGACGCGGTTCTCGCGATCGCCTCGCGGTGGAAGAACAAGCGCCTGCGCGTCAGCCACGCCTTTCACTCGCACCTGATGGACCCCATGCTGGACGAGTTCCGCACGGTCGCCGAAGGGCTCTCGTACGCACCTGCCGATGTACCGATCGCCGGTCAGCCCGTCCAGGTCGACGCCGAGTACTGGGTACGGCACGTCCGGGACGCGGTCCGTTTCCACGACGCCCTGGAGCAGCTCCGTACGGAAGGTGTGACGTCCTTCCTGGAGATCGGCCCGGACAGCATCCTCTCCGCCCTCGCCGACGGCGGCGTCCCGCTGCTGCGGCGCGACCGCCCCGAAGCCGAGTCCGTGGTCACCGCGCTGGCCCGCCTCCACACCACCGGCACCCCCGTCGACTGGTCCGCGTTCTTCACGGGCACCGGCGCCCGCCGCACCGACCTGCCCACCTACGCCTTCCAGCGGCAGCGCTACTGGCTGAACCCGGCCCCCCGGCCCGTGGCCGACGAAGCGGACGCCCTCCGCTACAAGGTGTTGTGGCAGCCGGTCGAGGAGCGGCCCGCCGCACCGCTGTCCGGCACCTGGCTCGTTGTCGGCGAGCCCGGACCGTACGCCGCCGCGCTCGCCGCGGCCGGCGCCCGCGTCGTCACCGCGCCCGGGGACGGCGTCACGGCGGTACTGGCCGTCGACCCCGAGCCCGCGACCGTCACCGGCCTGCTGCGTGACACGTCCGGCGCGCGCATCTGGTGTCTCACCCACGGAGCCTGGGCGGCCGAGCCCCGTAAGGCCGCCGTCTGGGGCCTCGGCCTCGGCGCCGCCGTCGAACACCCCCGCCGGTGGGGCGGTCTGGTCGATATCGAAGGCCCCGTGGACGCCCGGACGCTCAGCCGTCTCCTCGCCGCCCTCGCGGGCGACGAGGACCAGGTGTCCATCCGGAGCACGGGAACGTACGGCAGACGTCTCGCCCGGGCGGGTGCGCCCCGGCCGGGCGCCTGGAGCCCGAGCGGTACCGCCCTGGTGACCGGCGGTACGGGCGCGCTCGGCGCGCATGTCGCCCGCTGGCTGGCCGCCGAGGGCGCCGAGCGCGTCGTGCTCGTCGGCAGACGGGGCGCGGACGCGCCGGGCGCGGCGGAGCTGGCCGCCGAACTCGGCTCCACCGTGACCTTTGCCGCCTGCGACACCACCGACCGCGAAGCCCTGGCCCGGCTCGTCGACGGGATCCCCGACCTGGGCGTCGTCGTCCATGCCGCGGGCGTCTCCGACACGGGCCCGATCGCGGAACTCACCGCTGAGCGCATCGATGCCGTACTGGCACCGAAGGCGGACACCGCCTGGTACCTCCATGAACTGACCCGCGACCGCGAGCTGTCGGCCTTTGTGATGTTCTCCTCGGGCGCGGGCATCTGGGGCAGCGGCGGACAGGGCGCCTACGGTGCCGCCAACGCCGTACTCGACGCACTCGCCGCCCACCGCCGGGCGCAGGGTCTGCCCGCCACGACCGTCGCGTGGGGTGCCTGGCAGGGCGCCGGAATGGCCGCCGATATCGCCGGAACCGACCGCTGGCAGCGGATGGGACTGCCGCCGTTCGAGCCCGGACTCGCGATCACCGCGCTGGGCCGGGCACTGGCGGCCGGGGAGTCCGCGGTCACCGTGGCCGATGTCGTATGGGAACGCTTCCTGCCCGCGTTCACCACCGCCCGCCCCAGCAGGCTGCTGTCCGCCTTCGCCCCGGCCGGGCCCGGCCCCGCGGCGGCGGACACCGCGTCCGGCGGGGACCCGGCCGGACTCGCCGGACGGCTCGCGGGGCTGCCCGAGGCGGAGCGGCACGCTCTGCTGCTCGGCCTGGTCCGCGAACACGCCGCCGCGGTCCTGGGACACGGCGCCGCCGACGCGATCCCCGCGGAACGCAGCTTCCGCGACCTGGGATTCGACTCGCTGGCCGCGGTCGAACTGACCGGACGGCTGGCCACCGCGGCCGGACTCCGGCTGCTCCCCAGCGCCGTCTTCGACCACCCGACTCCGATGGCCTTCGCGTCCTTCCTGCGCGAACAGGCACTCGGCACCACGGGCAAGGCCCTCGGCGCGGCCGCCGTCACCGCTTCCGGCTCCGGCTCCGAATCGGGCTCCGAGGACGGTGAGCCGGTGGCGATTGTGGCGATGGCTTGCCGGCTTCCGGGTGGGGTGCGTTCGGCGGAGGATTTGTGGGAGCTGGTGGCGGGGGAGCGGGATGCCATTGGTGGGTTTCCGTCGGACCGTGGGTGGGATCTGGGGGAGCTTTATCATCCGGATCCGGATCGGGCGGGGACGACGTATGCGCGTGAGGGTGGTTTCCTTTACGACGCGGCGGAGTTCGATGCGGAGTTCTTCGGTATTTCGCCGCGTGAGGCGCTGGCGATGGATCCGCAGCAGCGGTTGCTGCTGGAGACGTCGTGGGAGGCGTTCGAGCACGCCGGTCTCGACCCGGCGTCGCTGCGCGGCAGCCGTACCGGCGTCTTCGTCGGAATCTCCCCGCAGCAGTACGGGCCGCGCCTCCACGAGGCCCCGGCCGCGCTGGCGGGCTATCTGCTGACCGGCACGACCACCAGCGTGGCGTCCGGCCGGCTCTCCTACACCTACAACTTCGAAGGCCCCGCGCTCACGGTCGACACGGCGTGCTCGTCGTCGCTGGTGGCCACGCACTACGCGGCCCGTTCGCTGCGCTCCGGCGAGTGCTCCCTCGCGCTCGTCGGCGGTGTGACCGTGATGCCCGTGCCGGGACCGTTCGTCGAGTTCTCGCGGCAGCGCGGGCTTGCCGCGGACGGCCGGTGCAAGCCGTTCGCCGCCGCGGCCGACGGCACCGCGTGGGCCGAGGGCGTGGGCGTCCTGGTGCTGGAGAAGCTGTCGGACGCGCGCCGCAACGGGCACCCCGTACTGGCGGTCATCCGCGGCAGCGCGGTCAACCAGGACGGCGCGTCGAACGGCCTGACCGCGCCCAACGGCCTCGCCCAGCAGCGGGTGATCCGCCAGGCCCTGGCCAACGCCGGTCTGGCGGCGGCCGATGTCGACGCCGTCGAGGCGCACGGCACCGGCACGGCACTGGGTGACCCCATCGAGGCGCAGGCCCTGCTCGCCACCTACGGCCAGGACCGGCCGGAGGACCGGCCGCTCCGGCTGGGCTCGCTCAAGTCCCAGATCGGTCATGCCCAGGCGGCGGCCGGTGTCGCGGGTGTCATCAAGATGGTCATGGCGATGCGGAACGGCGTACTGCCGCGGACCCTGCACATCGACGAGCCGTCGCCGCATGTGGACTGGACGGCGGGCGCGGTGGAACTCCTCACCGAGGCACGGCCGTGGGAGGTGGCACGGCCCCGCAGGGCAGGCGTTTCTGCCTTCGGCGTCAGCGGAACGAACGCGCATCTGATTCTCGAAGAGGCCCCCGGGAACCCGTTGCCGGGACCCGAGACCGGACCCGAGGGGCCCGCGGCCGAGGGGTCCGCCGAGAAGACCCCGGCTGTGGCCCCGCTGATAGGCCCGGTACCGCTGGTGCTCTCCGCCCGTGGCGGAGCCGCGCTGCGGGACCAGGCACGACGGCTGATGTCCACGGTCGGCTCGGGTGCCGGGCTCACGGACATCGCGCACTCGCTCACGGCCCTGCGGGCCACGCACGACCACCGGGCGGTGGTCGTCGGCGCGGACGCCGGGGACCTGGCCGGGAAGCTGCGGGCGCTGGCCGACGGCGCGGAGACCACCGGTGTAGTGCACGGCACCGTTTCCGGTTCCGGAAAGCCGGTGTTCGTGTTCCCGGGGCAGGGTTCGCAGTGGGTGGGGATGGCTGCGGGGCTGTGGGAGTCGTCTCCCGCGTTCCGGGAGTCGATGACGGCTTGTGGTGAGGCGTTGAAGCCGTTTGTCGACTGGGAGCTTGAGGCGGTCCTCGGTGACGAGGAGGCCCTGAAGCGGGTCGATGTGGTCCAGCCGGTGTTGTGGGCCGTGATGGTGTCGCTGGCCGCTGTGTGGCGGTCGTGTGGGGTGGAGCCCGCCGCGGTGGTGGGGCATTCCCAGGGTGAGATCGCGGCTGCGGTGGTGGCGGGTGGTCTGTCGCTGGAGGACGGCGCCCGGGTCGTGGCCCTGCGCAGTCGGGCGATCATCAAGCTGGCGGGTCTGGGCGGGATGGTGTCCGTCCCGTTGTCCTTCACCGAGGTCGAAGAGCGGGTGGCCCGCTTCGAGGGCGTGTCCGTCGCCGCGGTCAACGGGCCGAACAGTGTGGTCGTGTCGGGTGATACGGCCGGTCTGGACGCGCTCCTCGCCGCCTGCGAGGCGGAGGGTGTACGGGCCCGGCGCATCGCCGTGGACTACGCCTCGCACTCCGCGCATGTCGAGGTGATCCGCGACGAGGTCCTGACTGCCCTGGGCCCCGCGGCTCCGCGCTCCTGCTCGGTGCCGTACTACTCCGCTCTGACCGGGAGCCGTATTGATACGTCGGGTCTGGATGCGGAGTACTGGTACGAGAACCTGCGGCGTACGGTGCGTTTCGAGGATGCGGTACGGGCGCTCCTGGCCGACGGTCACGGTGTGTTCGTCGAGTCCTCCGCGCACCCCGTCCTGGTCGTCGGGGTTCAGGAGACCATTGACGACCTGGGCTCGGACGCGGTCACGGTCGGTACCCTGCGCCGCAACGACGGCGGACCCGAGCGGCTGCTCGCCTCCCTTGCCGAAGCCTGGACCCATGGCGTCGGTGTCGACTGGCAGCGGCTGTTCCCCGAGGGACGCCGTACAGCCCTCCCCACCTACGCCTTCCAGCGCGAGCGCTACTGGCTCGACCCGGCCCCCGCCACCGCCGACAACGCCTTCTGGGATGCCGTCGAAAGCGGCGAACTCGCCATCGACGACGGTGCCCGGCAGGCCGTCCTCGGCTGGCGGGAGGGCCGCACCCGCCGCGCCGCCCTCGACTCCTGGCGCTACCGCGTCGACTGGAAGCCGCTGCCCGAGCCCGCCCGGGCCGAGCTGGCCGGTACCTGGCTGCTTGCCGTACCCGCCGGTCACGAGGACCACGAGACCACCCGCTTCGTCCGGCGTACCGTCACCGGACACGGCGGGACCTGCGTCGCGGTCACCGTCGACCCCGGCACCCCGGCCGGGACGCTCGCCCTCGCCCTGGACGACGACGGCGCCCGCGGGGTGATCTCGCTGCTGGCACTCGCCGGGGGACACCACGCCGGACAGCCCGTCGTACCGCGCGCCGTCGCCGACACCCTTGCTCTGGCCCAGGCGGCCCGCGCGCCCCTGTGGATCGTCACCACCGACCGTGACGACCCCGTGCAGGCGCAGGTCTGGGCGCTCGGCCGGGTCGCCGGACTGGAGCACGCCGAGCGCTGGGGCGGCCTTGTCGACCTGGCGGCCGGCCTCGACGACCGTACCGGCGCCCGGTTCGCGGCCGTACTCACCGGTGACGAGGACCAGGTCGCCGTGGCGGCCGACGGGATCCTCGGCAGGCGGCTGGTCCGCGCGCCCCTCGACGCCTCGGCCCCTGTCCGCGAGTGGCGGCCCCGCGGCACGGTCCTGGTGACCGGCGGCACGGGTGCGCTCGGCGGCCGGGTCGCCCGCTGGCTGGCCGCCGACGGAGCCGCACATCTGGTACTCGTCAGCCGCGGCGGCCCGGACGCCCCCGGCGCCGGTGAACTCGCCGCGGACCTGCGGGACCTCGGTGCCGAGGTGACGGTCGAAGCGTGCGACACCGCGGACCGGGAGGCCCTGGGCGCCCTGCTGGAGAAGCTGCCCGACCTCACGGCCGTCGTCCACGCCGCCGGGACGGCCCCCATCGCCCCCCTGGCGGAGACCGGGCCCGCGGAACTCGCCGAGGCCGCCCGGGCCAAGGTGCTGGGCGCCGTCAACCTCGACGAACTCCTCGGCGACCGGGAACTGGACGCCTTTGTGATGTTCTCCTCCGGGGCCGGTGTCTGGGGCAGCAGCGGACTCGCCGCCTACGGCCCGGCCAACGCCCATCTGGACGCACTCGCCCACCGGCGCCGCGCCCGCGGGCTGACCGCGACCTCCGTGGCCTGGGGCACCTGGGACGGCGGTATGGCCGCCGGCGAGACCGGGGAACTGCTGCACCGGCGCGGGATCCCCGCCATGGACCCGGAGCTCGCCCTGTCGGCCCTGCGGGCGGTCCTGGACCGCGACGAGACCGCGATTGTGGTCGCCGATATCGACTGGGCCAGGTTCGCCCCCCTCTTCACCCTGGCGCGGCACCGTCCGCTCATCGCCGACCTGCCCGAAGTCCGTGAACTGTCCGGCACCGGACCCGAAGCGGCCGCCGCGCCCCACGGAACCGCCGGAGCCGCCGAGTCGGGGGATGGTACGGGCGGACTGGCCGGGCGGCTGGCGGAGCTGCCGGCCGCCGAGGGGCTGAACCTCCTGGTGGAACTGGTCCGCTCCCACGCCGCCGCCGTGCTCGGGCACGCCACCACGGCCTCCGTGGAGCCGGACCGGGCACTGAAGGAGCTGGGCTTCGACTCGCTGACCGCCGTCGAACTCCGGAACCGCCTCAACACCGCCACCGGACTGAGGCTGCGCCCGACGATCGTGTTCGACCATCCGTCGCCGACGGCGCTCGCCGCCCATCTGCACGGCGAGCTGAAGCCCGCCGAAGCACCGGTGGAGGAGCGGCTCCTCGCCGACCTGGACCGGATGGAGGCCGGGCTCCGCGAGCCCATGGACGAGCGGCTCCGGGCCGAGATCGGCGCCCGGCTGCGGGACCTGCTGGCCGGGATCGGGACGGCGGACGCCCGCGGCGACGACCTGGAGTCGGCATCCGACGACGAACTGTTCGAGTTGCTCGACGACGAGCTCGGAATTGCGTGACGGTGAGGAGCCGAGCACACATGGAGAACGAGGCCAAACTCCGCGACTACCTCAAGCGGGCCACGGCGGACCTGCGCCAGACCCGCCGGCGCCTGCGTGAGCTGGAGGACCGGGGTCGCGAGCCCGTCGCGGTCGTCGGCATGGCATGCCGGTTCCCCGGTGGCGTCCGCACGCCCGACGACCTGTGGCGGCTGCTGGTCGACGAGGTGGACACGGTCAGCGGATTCCCCGCCGACCGCGGCTGGGACGTCGGGAACCTGGTCCACCCCGACCCGGACCACCCCGGCACGTCCACCGCCGCGGGCGGCTCGTTCCTGGACGGCGTCGGCGAGTTCGACGCGGGCTTCTTCGGCATCTCGCCCCGCGAAGCGCTGGCGATGGACCCCCAGCACCGGCTGCTGCTGGAAACCTCCTGGGAGGCGCTCGAAGGAGCCGGTATCGACCCGGCGGGCCTGCGGGGCAGCGATACCGGTGTCTACGTCGGCACCTACTACCAGGGCTACGGCTCCGACGCCTACTACGGAGCGGGCGGCAGCGCGATGCCCGAGTCCGTCGGCGGACACCTCACGATGGGGGGACTGGCGGCAGCCGCGTCCGGCCGGATCTCGTACGCCTTCGGCTTCGAAGGCCCCGCGGTCAGCATGGACACCGCCTGCTCCTCCTCCTCGGTCGCGGTCCACACCGCGATCCGCGCACTGCGCTCCGGCGAGTGCTCGCTCGCCCTGATCGGCGGCGCCGCGATCAACGCCACCCCCGCCGGGTTCATCGACTTCAGCCGGATGCGGGCGCTCTCCGACGACGGCCGGTGCAAGCCGTTCGCCGCCGCCGCCGACGGCACCGGCTGGGGCGAGGGCATCGGCGTACTCCTCGTGGAGCGGCTCTCCGACGCCCGCCGCAACGGGCACCCCGTGCTCGCCGTGATCCGCGGCACCGCGATCGGCCAGGACGGCGCGTCGAACGGCCTGACCGCGCCCAACGGCCTGGCCCAGCAGCGGGTCATCCGGCAGGCGCTGTCCGACGCCGGGCTGACCGCGGCCGATGTGGACGCCGTCGAGGCGCACGGCACGGGTACGACGCTGGGCGACCCCATCGAGGCCGAGGCGCTCCTCGCGACCTACGGCCAGGAGCGCTCCGAGGGCCGCCCGCTCTGGCTGGGCTCCATCAAGTCCAACATCGGCCACACGCAGGGCGCTTCCGGTATCGCGGGCGTCATCAAGGCGGTCCTGGCGCTGCGGCACGGAGTGCTGCCCAGGACCCTGCACATCGACGAGCCCAGCCCGCATGTGGACTGGACGACCGGCGCGGTGGAACTGCTGGCCGAGGCACGCCCGTGGCCCGAGACGGGGCGGCCCCGGCGGGCCGGGGTCTCCTCCTTCGGCGGCGCCGGGACGATCTCGCACCTGGTGCTGGAGCAGGCGCCGGAGGAGGACGAGCCGGCGGAGGCCGCAACGGGCGTCTCGCCCCTGGCACTGTCGGCCGGGGTGGTGCCGTGGGTGCTGTCGGGCCGTTCGGCGGAGGCCGTACGGGAGCAGGCCGGACGCCTGGCACCGGCGGTCGCGGGGCTGCCCGCGGCCGACGTCGGTACGACGCTCGCGTCGCGGTCGGTGTTCGAGCACCGGGCGGTGTTCTGGGGCGAGGGACTGGCGGCACTGGCGGCGGGACAGCCGTCGGGTGCGGTGGTCTCGGGTTCGGTGGTGCCGGGTGCGGGGAAGCCGGTGTTCGTGTTCCCGGGGCAGGGTTCGCAGTGGGTGGGGATGGCTGCGGGGCTGTGGGAGACCTCTCCTTCCTTCCGTGAGTCCATGACGGCTTGTGGTGAGGCGTTGAAGCCGTTTGTCGACTGGGAGCTTGAGGCGGTCCTCGGTGATGAGGAGGCCTTGAAGCGGGTCGATGTGGTGCAGCCGGTGCTGTGGGCGGTGATGGTGTCGCTGGCCGCTGTGTGGCGGTCGTGTGGTGTGGAGCCTGCCGCGGTGGTGGGTCATTCCCAGGGTGAGATCGCGGCTGCTGTGGTGGCGGGTGGTCTGTCGCTGGAGGACGGCGCCCGGGTTGTCGCGCTGCGCAGTCGGGCGATCATCAAGCTGGCGGGCCGCGGCGGGATGGTGTCCGTCCCGCTGTCCATCACCGATGTGGAGAAGCGCGTCAGCGGATTCGACGGTGTCTCCATTGCCGCGGTCAACGGGCCCAACAGCGTGGTCGTGTCCGGCGATACGGCCGGTCTGGACGCGCTCCTCGCCGCCTGCGAGGCAGAGGGTGTACGGGCCCGGCGCATCGCCGTGGACTACGCCTCGCACTCCGCGCATGTCGAGGTGATCCGGGACGAGGTGCTGAGCGCCCTGGGCCCCGTGGCTCCGCGCTCCTGCTCGGTGCCGTACTACTCCGCTCTGACCGGGGCCCGTATTGATACGTCGGGTCTGGATGCGGAGTACTGGTACGAGAACCTGCGGCGCACGGTGCGTTTCGAGGATGTCGTACGGGCGCTCCTGGCCGACGGTCACGGCGTGTTCGTGGAGTCCTCCGCGCACCCGGTCCTCGTCGTTGGGGTCCAGGAGACCATTGACGACCTGGGCTCGGACGCGGTCACGGTCGGTACCCTGCGCCGCAACGACGGCGGACCCGAGCGCCTGCTCGCCTCCCTCGCCGAAGCCTGGACCCACGGTGTCGGTGTCGACTGGCAGCGGCTGTTCCCCGAGGGCCGCCGTACCGCCCTCCCCACCTACGCCTTCCAGCGCGAGCGCTACTGGCTCGACCCGACCCCCGCCGGGACGGGGGATCTCGGCGCCCTCGGACTCGAAGCGACCGGGCATCCCCTGCTGGGCGCGGTGATCACCCCGGCCGACAGCGACGGCGCCGTCGTCCTCACCGGCCGGCTCCAGCCGTCCGCCCAGCCCTGGCTGGCCGAGCACATCGTCGGGGGTACGGCCCTGCTGCCCGGCACCGTGCTGCTCGATCTCGCCCTGCACGCGGGCGGAGTGACGGGCTGCGACCTCGTCGAGGAGCTGACTCTGGAGAGCCCGCTGGTGCTGCCCGAGCACGGCGGGGTCCGGATCCAGGTCACCGTCGGCGCCGCCGATTCCGCCGGGCGCCGCCCTCTCGCCCTGTACTCGCGTACCGAGGACGATACGGACTGGATCCGCCGCTGCGGCGGCACCCTGGCCTCCGGCGGCCCGCTCGCCGACCCCACCTCCGCGGCCGGGCTGGCCGTCTGGCCGCCCGCGGACGCCGAACCCCTGCCGGTCGACGGCCTCTACGAGCGGCTGGCGGACCAGGGCGTCGACTACGGGCCCGCCTTCCGCGGGCTGCACGCAGCCTGGCGGCGCGGCGACGACCTGTTCGCCGAGATCGCCGAACCCGCCACCGCCGTGTCCTCCGTACCGTCCGGCCCCGCCGGGAACGCCGGTTACAGCCTGCACCCCGTGCTGCTCGCCGCCGCGCTGAACACCCTCGCCGCCGACGGCGGCGAGGACGGCACTACCCGGATGCCGTTCCTGTGGTCCGGCGCCCGGCTGCACTCCCGGCGCGACGGGGGCCTCCGGGTCCGTCTCTCGCCCGCGGGCGACGACGCGGTGTCGCTGTTCGTCGCCGACGCGACCGGCATGCCCGTCGCCACCGTCGAATCGCTGCTGCTGCGCCCGGTCGCCGCGGCGGGCACCGGTGCCCTGGAGTCCCTCTACCGCATCGACTGGACCACCCTCGACGCGGCCGCGGAGCCCGTAGCGGCACCGGCCGGACAGTGGGCGGTGCTCGGGCCCGACGACGGGAAGGCCGGCACCCTGCTGGAGTCGGCCGGTGTGCCGGTGGCCCGCCACGCCGGGCTTGCCGAACTCGCCGCTGCCACTGACCCCACCGACCCCGCCACCGTGCCCGACACGGTCTTCCTGCCGATCCCCGACGCGTCCGCCGAGACGCCCGCCGAGGCGCCCGCCGCGACGTCCGGCGAGACGTCCGCCGCTGAACTGTCCGGAGTGGCCAGGACCCCCGTGACCACCGTCCTCGCCACCGTCCGGCAGTGGCTGGCCGACAAGCGGTTCAGCGACGCCAAGCTGGTCGTCACCGGCCGCGGCGCGAGCCACGACCCCGCGCAGTCCGCCGCGTGGGGCCTGGTCAGGGCCGCCCAGCAGGAGCACCCCGACCGGATCGTGCTGCTCGACATCGAGGACACCGCGGGCGATATCCCGTGGCGCGCCCTGCCCGCCGCGCTCCGCTCCGGCGAACCGGAGCTGGCCCTGCGGGAGGACACGATCGTCGCCCCCCGGCTCGGCCGCGTCACCGGAACCCCGGCCGGTGGAACCCCGGCCGGTGGGACCGCGGACACCGGAGTCCCGACCGGTGGAACCCCTGACTCCGGAGCCCCGTACCCCGCCGAACCGGTGCGGCTCACCGGCACCGTACTGATCACCGGAGCCGGTGGCGGACTCGGCATGGCCGTCGCCCGGCATCTGGTGAACGTCCACGGAGTCGGCGGTCTCGTTCTGGCGAGCCGCCGCGGCGGGGTGCACCCGCCGCTGGCCGCGCTCGCCGACGAGCTGCGCGCCCGGGGCGCCGAGGTCGCCGTACCCGCATGCGACGTCTCCGACCGGGAACAGCTCCGGGCCCTCCTCGACGGCATCCCCGCACTGACCGCCGTGGTGCACACCGCGGCCGTCCTCGACGACAGCGTCATCACCGGACTCACCGCCGAACAGCTCGACCGCGTCCTCGCCCCCAAGGCCGACGCGGCCGTCCACCTGCACGAACTCACCCGCGACCGGGGGCTCGACGCGTTCGTCCTGTACTCGTCGATCGCCGGACGGCTCAGCGGAGTCGGACAGGGCAGCTACACCGCGGCCAACGCCGCCATGGAAGCGGTCGCCGTCCGCCGCCGCGCCGAAGGACTGCCCGCCACCTCCCTCGCCTGGGGACTGTGGTCCGAAGCCGAGGGCATGGGCGGCCGGCTCGGCGAAGCGGCCCTCCGGCGCACCGCCCGGTCCGGGGTGGCCCCGCTGACCACCGCCGAGGGGCTGGCCCTCTTCGACGCGGCCCTGACCGCCGGGGAAACCGTGCTGCTGCCCGTCCGGCTGGACCCGGCGGCCCTGCGCGGACAGGCCAGGGCGGGCACCCTCCCGGCCGTGCTGTCCAAGCTCTTCCGCACCCCCCGGCGCGAACCGGGGCGGGCGGAGAGCGAAGCCCGCGCCCTGGCCGGCGCGAGCCGGGAGACCCTGGTCGGCCTCGTCCGCGCCCAGGTGGCCGCCGTACTCGGCTACCCGGGACCCGAATCCGTCGAGCCCACCCGGGTCTTCACCGAACTGGGCCTCGATTCCATCATCGCCGTACAGCTCCGCAACCGGCTCAACGCGGCCACCGGGCTGAAGCTGCCCGCGACACTGGTCTTCGACCACCCGACCCCGGAAGCCGTCGCCGCCGAACTCGCGGCCCGGCTCTCGCCCGGCGAAGCGGAGCGGGAGGACGACGAGCACCTGCGTACGGTGCTCGCCTCCCTGCCGGTCTCCAGGATCCGCGCGGCGGGTCTGCTGACACCCCTGCTGGCCCTGGCCGAAACCGCCCGGCCCGCCACCCCGGCCCCGGCCGAGGACAGCGCCGACATCGACGCGATGGACCTCGCCGACCTCGTCCAACTGGCCCTGGACGGAACCGAATCGTGAGTATGGAGCGCAAAGTGGCTACGTCCAACGAACAGGTCGTCCAGGCTCTCCGGGCCTCGCTGAAGGAGGCCGAGCGGCTCCGCAAGGAGAACGCCGAGCTGGCGGCCGCGGCCCATGAGCCGATCGCCGTGGTGGCGATCGGCTGCCGGTTCCCCGGCGGCGTCCGCTCGGCCGACGACCTCTGGGAGGTCGTCGCCGGGGGCCGGGACGTCATCACCGCGTTCCCCGACGACCGCGGCTGGGACCTGCCCTACGACCCCGACCCGGAGCGCCCCGGGGCCACGTACACGCGTCACGGCGGGTTCGTCCACGACGTGGCCGACTTCGACCCCGGCTTCTTCGAGATCTCGCCCCGCGAGGCGCTGGCCATGGACCCCCAGCAGCGGCTGCTGCTGGAGACGTCCTGGGAGGCCCTGGAGCGGGCCGGGGTGGACCCCGGATCGCTGCGCGGCAGCCGTACCGGCGTCTTCGTCGGCAGCGCGGGCGGCTTCTACGCCGACCTGCTCCGCCGCGACCCCGCCATCGGCGAGGGCTATCTCGCCATCGGCACCGCGGGCGCCGTGGTCTCGGGCCGGCTCTCCTACACCTTCGGCTTCGAGGGCCCCGCGCTCACCGTCGACACGGCCTGCTCGTCGTCGCTGGTGGCCATGCACTACGCGGCCCGTTCGCTGCGCTCCGGTGAGTGCTCCCTCGCGCTGGCGGGCGGTGTGACCGTGATGGCCACGCCCGATATCTTCACCGAGTTCTCCCGGCAGCGCGGGCTCGCCCCCGACGGCCGGGTGAAGGCGTTCTCGTCCTCCGCCGACGGCACCGGATTCGCCGAGGGCGCCGGAGTGCTGGTCCTGGAGAAGCTGTCCGACGCCCGCCGCAACGGCCACCCCGTCCTCGCGGTGATCCGCGGGTCGGCCATCAACCAGGACGGCGCGTCGAACGGGCTGACCGCGCCCAACGGCCCCTCGCAACGGCGCGTCATCCGGCAGGCGCTGTCCGACGCCGGGCTGACCGCGGCCGATGTCGACGTCGTCGAGGCGCACGGTACGGGTACGACGCTGGGCGACCCCATCGAGGCGCAGGCGCTGCTCGCGACGTACGGCCAGGACCGGCCGGAGGGCCGCCCGCTCTGGCTGGGCTCGGTGAAGTCCAACATCGGGCACACCCAGGCGGCCTCCGGTGTCGCGGGTGTCATCAAGATGGTCATGGCGATGCGGCACGGCGTGCTGCCGCGGACCCTCAATGTCACCGAACCCTCATCGCACGTCGACTGGTCGGCCGGTGATGTCGAACTGCTCACCGAGGCCCGCGAGTGGGGAGCCGAAGGGCTCCGCCGGGCCGGTGTCTCCTCCTTCGGCGTCAGCGGCACCAACGCCCATCTGATCCTGGAGCAGGTGCCCGCGGACGAGGCGCCGCAGGCCCGGAAGGCCGGGGCCGGGACGGCTCCGGTGTCGGGCGCGGTGCCGTGGGTGCTGTCGGGCCGTTCGCCGGAGGCGGTACGGGGACAGGCGGCGAAACTGCTGGAGCTGGTCACCGCGGACGCGACCGCCGCTGATGCCGCCGACGTGGGCTGGTCGCTGGCGACCTCGCGTTCGGTCTTCGAGCACCGGGCAGTGGTCGTCGGCGCGGACACCGAGGAGCTCACCGGGAAGCTGCGCGCGCTGGCCGACGGGGCGGAGGCCGCCGGCGTGGTGCGCGGGGCGGTCTCCGGCTCCGGCAAGCCGGTGTTCGTGTTCCCGGGGCAGGGTTCGCAGTGGGTGGGGATGGCGGCCGGGCTGTGGGAGACCTCTCCCGCGTTCCGGGAGTCCATGACCGCCTGCGGTGAAGCGCTGAAGCCGTTTGTCGACTGGGATCTCGAAACGGTCCTCGGCGACGAGGAGATGCTCCAGCGCGTCGATGTCGTCCAGCCGGTGCTGTGGGCCGTGATGGTGTCGCTGGCAGCCGTCTGGCGTTCCTGCGGGGTGGAGCCCGCCGCGGTGGTCGGTCACTCCCAGGGCGAGATCGCGGCGGCCGTCGTCGCCGGTGGCCTGTCGCTGGAGGACGGCGCCCGCGTCGTGGCCCTGCGCAGCCGGGCGATCATCAAGCTCGCCGGCCGCGGCGGAATGGTGTCCGTCCCGCTGTCCTTCACCGAGGTCGAAGAGCGGGTGGCCCGCTTCGAGGGCGTGTCCGTCGCCGCGGTCAACGGGCCCAACAGCGTGGTCGTCTCCGGCGATACGGCCGGTCTGGACGCGCTCCTCGCCGCCTGCGAGGAAGAGGGCGTACGGGCCCGGCGCATCGCCGTGGACTACGCGTCGCACTCCGCGCATGTCGAGGTCATCCGCGACGAGGTCCTGACCGCTCTCGGCCCCGTGGCTCCCCGGACGGGCTCGGTCCCGTACTACTCCGCCCTGACCGGCGGACTGCTGGACACCGCCGGACTGGACGCCGAGTACTGGTACGAGAACCTGCGCCGTACGGTCCGGTTCGAGGACGCCGTACGGGCCCTCCTGGCCGACGGCCACGGTGTGTTCGTCGAGTCCTCCGCGCACCCCGTCCTCGTCGTCGGGGTCCAGGAGACCATCGACGACGCCGGTGCGGACGCGGTCACCGTCGGCACCCTGCGCCGCAACGACGGCGGACCCGAACGCCTCCTCGCTTCCCTCGCCGAAGCCTGGACCCGGGGCGTCAAGGCCGACTGGCAGGCCCTCTTCGCGGGCACCGGCGCAGGCCGCGTGGACCTGCCCACCTACGCCTTCCAGGCCCAGCGGCTCTGGCCCGAGGTCCCCGCCGCCGCCGACACCTCCGACGGCGAGTTCTGGGCCGCCGTCGAAAGCGGCGAACTCGCCATCGACGACGGTGCCAAGCAGACAGTCCTCGGCTGGCGGCAGGGCCGCACGCTCCGCGCCGCCCTCGACTCCTGGCGCTACCGAGTCGACTGGAAGCCGCTGCCCGAGCCCGCCCGGGCCGAACCGGCCGGCACCTGGCTGCTCATCGGCGACGGCACCACCGAGGCCGCGGAATGGGCCGAGCGGCTCACCGGCGCCGGGGTGCAGGTCGTCCACGGCACCGCGGAGGCGCTCCCCGAGGGGCCGTTCGACGGCGTGGTGTCCCTCCTCGGCACCGCCGTCGGCACCCTGACCCTCGTCCAGGCGCTCGTACGCCACGGAGTCACCGCCCCGCTGTGGCTGGTCACCCGTGGCGCCGTCGACGCCGACGGGGCCGTGACCGACCCCGGGCAGGCCCAGGTCTGGGGCCTCGGCCGGGTCGTCGGCCTGGAGTACCCCGACCTCTGGGGCGGGCTGCTCGACCTGCCCGCCGAGCCCGGCGACACCGAGTGGACCCGGATCCTCGCCGCCCTCGCGGGCATCGGCCACGAGGACCAGCTCGCCGTCCGCACCTCCGGGCTGTACGCCCGCCGACTTGCCCGCGCCCCGCTGGCCGGCCGGGAGGCCGACCGCCCCTGGCAGCCCCGCGGCACCGTCCTGATCACCGGCGGCACCGGTGCGCTCGGCGCACATGTGGCCCGCAGGCTGGCCGCCGAGGGCGCGGAGCACCTGGTGCTCACCAGCCGCCGTGGCGCCGACGCCGAAGGCGCCGCCGAACTGTCGGCCGAGCTGACGGAGCTGGGCGCCCGGGTCACCATCGCGGCCTGCGACATCGCCGACCGCGACGCGGTCGCCGCCCTCCTCGACGGCCTCGACGTCAACGCCGTGTTCCACGCCGCCGGAGTGGCCCCCTCGGTGCCGCTCGCCGACACCACCCCCGAGTCCTTCGCCGCCACTCTCGCGGCCAAGGCCGACGGCGCCCGCCACCTCCACGACCTCCTCGACGGCACCGACCTCGACGCCTTCGTCCTGTTCTCCTCCAACGCCGGAGTGTGGGGCAGCGGCGGACAGTCCGCGTACGCCGCCGCCAACGCCTATCTCGACGCCCTCGCCTCCTGGCGCCGCGCCCAAGGGCTGCGCGCCACCTCCGTCGCCTGGGGCGCCTGGGCGGGCGGCGGTATCGCCTCCACCGGCGACGCCGAGGAGAACCTGCGCCGCCGCGGGGTCCGCGCCATGGACCCGGAACCGGCCGTCGCCGCCCTCCGGCAGGCCCTGGACCACGACGAGACCTTTGTCGCCGTCGCCGACGTCGACTGGGAGACCTTCGTCCCGACGTTCACGATCGCCCGGCACCGGCCGCTGATCGCGGACCTCCCGGACGTCCGCGAACTGCTCCGTACCGGCGGATCCGCCGACGAGCCCCGCTCCGAACTGGCCCGCCGGATCACCGGACTCGACACCGCCGGCCAGCTCGCGCTGATCACCGAGACCGTCCGCGCCCAAGCCGCCGCCGTCCTGGGCCATGAGTCGGCCGACGCCGTCGAACCCGCCCGCGCCTTCAAGGAGCTGGGCTTCGACTCGCTGACCGCCGTCGAACTCCGGAACCGGCTCAACGCCGCCACCGGCCTCAGGCTGCCCGCCACCCTCGTCTTCGACTACCCGACCGCGCAGACGCTCGCCGCGTTCGTCCGGACCGAGCTGGTGGGCGAGCCGGACCAGGACCCGGCGGGGGCCGCGAACACCGCCGACACCGCATCGGCGGGCATCGCCGACGAGCCCCTGGCCATCGTCGGAATGAGCTGCCGCTTCCCCGGCGGCGTGGAATCCCCCGAGGACCTGTGGCAGCTGGTCCGCGACGGCGTCGACGCCATCTCCCCCTTCCCGGTGGACCGCGGCTGGGACCTGGAGCGGCTCTACCATCCCGACCCGGACCAGCCCGGCACCAGCTACACCCGTGAGGGCGGCTTCCTCCACGACGCGGGCGAGTTCGACCCCGGATTCTTCGGGATCTCCCCCCGCGAGGCCCTGGCCATCGACCCCCAGCAGCGGCTGCTGCTCCAGGCGTCGTGGGAGGCGTTCGAACGCGCCGGAATCGACCCGGCGGCGCTGCGCGGCAGCCGTACCGGCGTTTTCGTCGGCGCCTCCGCCTCCGACTACGGCAGCGATGTCCGCCGGGCCCCCGAGGGGACCGAGGGCCATCTGCTGATGGGCAGCGCCGCGAGCGCCGTCTCCGGCCGGGTGTCCTACACCTTCGGCCTCGAAGGGCCCGCGGTCTCCGTGGACACCGCCTGCTCCTCCTCCCTGGTCGCCCTCCACCTCGCCTGCCAGTCCCTCCGGCAGGGCGAGTCGTCGATGGCCCTGGTCGGTGGTGTCCTCGTGATGTCCAGCCCCGCCGGAATCGTCGAGTTCAGCCGGCTCCGCGCACTCTCCCCGGACGGGCGCTGCCGTGCCTTCGGCGCCGGAGCGGACGGTACGGGCTTCGCCGAAGGCGTCGGCGTCCTGCTGGTCGAGCGGCTCTCGGACGCCCGGCGCAACGGCCACCAGGTCCTCGCGGTCGTTCGCGGCTCCGCCGTCAACCAGGACGGCGCGTCGAACGGGCTGACCGCGCCCAACGGCCCCGCGCAGCGGCGCGTCATCCGCCAGGCCCTGACCGCCGCCGGTCTCTCGGCCGCCGATGTCGATGTCGTCGAGGCCCATGGCACGGGTACGACGCTGGGCGACCCCATCGAGGCGCAGGCGCTGCTCGCCACCTACGGCAAGGACCGGCCGGAGGACCGGCCGCTCCGGCTGGGCTCCCTGAAGTCCAACATCGGCCACACCCAGGCCGCCGCCGGTGTCGCCGGTGTCATCAAGATGGTCATGGCCCTGCGCCACCGGGTGATGCCCAGGACCCTGCACGCGGAAGAGGCTTCGCCGCACGTCGACTGGTCGGCGGGCACGGTGGAGCTGCTGACCGAGGCCCGGGAGTGGACGGCCGCCGGGCCGCGCCGCGCCGGAGTGTCCTCCTTCGGCGGCAGCGGCACCAACGCCCATCTGATCCTCGAAGAGGCCCCCGAGGTTCCTGAGACCGCCGAGCCCGCCGACGCCCCGGACCCGGCCGCCGCCGGACCCGTCCCCCTGCTGCTGTCCGCCCGCGGCGGTGCCGCCCTGCGCGACCAGGCACGGAAGCTGACGGCCACCGTCGGCTCCGAAACCCCGCTGCTGGACATCGCCCACTCCCTCGCCGCCTTCCGCACCGCGCACGACCACCGCGCCGTTGTGGTCGGCGCCGACCGGGACACCCTGCTCGCCGGACTCGCGGCACTCGCCGCGGGCACCGAAGCCCCCGGCGTTGCCCTCGGCACCGCCGGACCCGGCACCAAGCCCGTCTTCGTGTTTCCGGGGCAGGGGTCGCAGTGGGTGGGGATGGCCGCGGGGTTGCTGGCGTCGGAGCCGGTGTTCCGGGACTCGGTGGCGGAGTGTGCGCGTGCTCTGGAGCCTTTCCTGGACTGGGATGTGACGGCGGCCCTGGACGATCCGGAGCTGTTGAAGCGGGTGGACGTGGTCCAGCCCGTGCTCTGGACGATGATGGTGTCCCTGGCCGCGGTCTGGCGTTCGTACGGGGTGGAGCCTGCCGCCGTGGTGGGCCATTCGCAGGGTGAGATCGCCGCTGCCGTGGTGGCGGGTGGTCTGTCGCTGGAGGACGGCGCCCGGATCGTAGCTTTGCGGAGCCAGGCGTGGCTGTCGCTGGCGGGCAAGGGCGGGATGGCGTCCGTCGCCCTGCCCGCCGCCGACGTACGGGAGCGGCTGGAGCGGTTCGGTGACGCGCTGTCCGTTGCCGCCGTCAACGGGCCTGCCGCCTGTGCGGTGGCGGGTGATCCGGCGGCGCTGGACGAGCTGGTGGCCGGGCTGGTCGCGGAGGGCCACCGGGCCCGCCGTATCGAAGGCATCGACACGGCCGGACACTCCGCCCAGGTCGACGCCCTGCGGGAGCGGCTGCTCGCCGATCTGGCGCCCGTCGCACCCCGCACCTCCGACATCCCCTTCTACTCCACGGTGACCGGCGGCCGGTTCGACACCGCCGGGCTCGACACCGGCTACTGGTACCGCAATATGCGCGAACCGGTCGAGTTCGAGGCCGCCGTACGGGCTCTCTCGGACGACGGCCACCGGCTCTTCGTGGAGACCTCGCCCCACCCCGTACTGGGCACCGCGATCCTCGGGACCGCGCTCGACGCGGTCACCGTCGGCACGCTCCGGCGGGACGAGGACGGCCCGGCCCGGCTGCTGACCGCGCTCGGCGAGGCCTGGACCCACGGCGTATCCGTGGACTGGCCGGGCCTGTTCGCCGGTACCGGCGCCCGCCGCGTGGACCTGCCCACGTACGCCTTCCAGAAGCAGCACTACTGGCTGGAGTCCCAGCCCGCCCTGGACACCGAGTTCTGGGCGGCCGTCGAGAGCGGTGAACTCGGCCTCGACGACGACGCCCTCCAGGCCGTCACCGCCTGGCGCGAAAGCCGGCAGAACACCTCCACCGCCGACTCCTGGCGGTACGGAATCGTCTGGAAGCCCGTCAGTGTGCCGCCTCCCGTCGCACTGGGCACCTGGCTGGTCGTCACCGCGCCCGGCACCGTCAGCCCGCTGCCCGGTGCGCCGACCCTGGAACTGACCGACGCCGACACCGACCGCGCGGTACTCGCCGAACGGCTCCGCGAAGCCGCCGACGGGCGCCCCCTGTCCGGCGTGCTGTCCCTCGCCGGAGCCGACGAGCGCACCCTGCCCGGCCACTCCACCGTCGCCTACGGCACCGCCCACACCGTCGCCCTCGTCCAGGCCCTCGGCGACGCCGGAATCGACAGCCCCCTGTGGGTCGCCACCCGCGGCGCGGTCGCCGTCGGCGACGAACGGATCAGCAGCCCCGTACAGGCCCAGCTCTGGGGCCTCGGGCGGGTCGCCGCGCAGGAGTACCCGCAGCGCTGGGGCGGTCTCGTCGACCTCCCCGAAACCCTCGACGACGATGCCGTCGCCAGACTGACCGCGGTCGTCTGCGGCGGCCCGGCGGGCGAGGACCAGGTGGCCGTACGCGCCGACGGAGTGCACGCCCGCCGTCTCGGCCGGGTCCCCGGCACCGCCACCCGCGACTGGAACCCCTCCGGCACCGTCCTGGTCACCGGCGGCACCGGCGCCGTCGGCGCCCGGATCGGCCGCTGGCTCGCCGCCAACGGCGCCACCCATGTCGTCCTCGTCAGCCGGAGCGGGCCCGCCGCCCCCGGCGCCGCCGAACTCGCCGACGACATCCGGGAACTGGGCGCCCGCGCCACCGTCGCGGCCTGCGACATCACCGACCGGGACGCCCTGGCGGAGCTGATCGACGACCTCGACGACCTCACCGCAGTCGTCCATGCCGCCGTCGTCCTCGACGACGGGGTGTTCGACGTCCTCGACCCGGCCCGCTTCGACCGGGTCCTGGCGCCCAAGGTGACCGCCGCCCGGCATCTGCACGACCTCACGGCCGGGCTCGACCTCTCCGCCTTCGTCTTCTTCTCCTCGGCCGCGGGCACCCTCGGCAACGGCGGCCAGGCCAACTACGCCGCCGCCAACGCCTACCTCGACGCCCTCGCCGAACAGCGCCGCGCCGACGGCCTCACCGCCACCTCCGTGGCCTGGGGCCCGTGGGGCGGCGGCGGCTCCGCCGACGGCGCCATCGGCGAACGGCTCAGCCGCCAGGGCGCCCCGGCCATGGACCCGGACACGGCGATCTCCGCCCTGCACCGGGCCCTGCGGCGCGACGACACGTTCGTCGCCGTCGTCGACATCCGCTGGGAGACCTTCGCCCCGGCCTTCACCGCCGCCCGGCGCAGCCCACTGCTCTCCGACCTCCCCGAGGTCCGGTCCCTGCCCGAACGGTCCTCGCTGGCAGAGCAGCTGGCCGGGCTCACCGGCACCGAGCGGGACAAGCTGCTGCTCGACCTGGTCCGCGGCCAGGCCGCCGCCGTACTCGGCTATCCGTCGGTCGACGCCGTCGAACCCGACCGGGCCTTCCGCGAGCTGGGCTTCGACTCGCTGACCGCCGTCGAGGTCCGCAACCGGCTCAGCGCCGCGGTCGGCCTCAAGCTGCCCGCGACCGTCGTCTTCGACTATCCGACCCCCCTGGCCCTCGCCCGCCATCTGCGGGACCGGGTCGGCGGCGAAACCGCCCCCGCCGCGCCCGCCGCCCTCGCGCCGGCCCCGGCGGCGGCGCCCGCCGCCGACGACCCGATCGCGATCGTCGCCATGGGCTGCCGCTTCCCCGGCGGCATCGAAACCCCCGAACAGCTCTGGGACCTGCTCGCCTCCGGCGGCGACGCGGTCGCCGGATTCCCCGAGGACCGCGGCTGGGACCTCGAGGCCCTCTACGACGCCGACCCCGACCAGGAAGGCACCACCTACGCCCGTGAGGGCGGCTTCCTCCACGACGCCACCGAGTTCGACCCCGCGTTCTTCGGCATCAGCCCCCGCGAGGCCCTCGCCATCGACCCCCAGCAGCGGCTGCTCCTGGAGGTCTCCTGGGAGGCCGTGGAGCGCGCCGGGATCGACCCGACCACCCTCCGCGGCACCCGCTCCGGCGTCTTCGTCGGCAACACCGGCCAGGCGTACAGCGCCCTGCTGGAGCGGAACCCCGAGGGCACCGAGGGCTATCTCCTCACCGGCAACACCTCCAGCGTGCTCTCCGGCCGCGTCGCCTACACCCTGGGCCTCGAAGGCCCGGCGATGACCGTCGACACGGCCTGCTCGTCCTCGCTGCTGGCCCTGCACCTGGCCGCCCAGTCCCTGCGCCGGGGCGAATGCGATCTGGCGCTCGCGGGCGGTGTGACGGTCATGTCCAGCCCCGGCGGGTTCGTCGAGTTCTCCCGCCAGCGCGGACTGGCCGCCGACGGCCGCTGCAAGGCGTTCGACGCGGCCGCCGACGGCACCGGATTCGCCGAAGGCGTCGGCATGGTCGTCGTCGAACGGCTCTCCGACGCCCACCGCAACGGCCACCCCGTCCTGGCGATCCTCCGCGGCTCCGCCGTCAACCAGGACGGCGCCTCCAACGGACTGACCGCCCCCAACGGCCCCGCGCAGCAGCGCGTCATCCGGCAGGCCCTCGCCGACGCCGGACTGACCGCGGCGGACGTCGACGCCGTCGAGGCGCACGGCACCGGCACCCGCCTCGGCGACCCCATCGAGGCCCAGGCCCTGCTCGCCACCTACGGGCAGCACCGGCCCGCGGACCGGCCGCTGCTGCTCGGCACCCTGAAGTCCAACATCGGCCACACCCTGGCCGCCGCCGGTATCGCCGGTGTCATGAAGGTCGTCCTGTCCCTCCAGAACGACCTGCTGCCGCGCTCCCTGCACATCAGCGAGCCGACGCCGCACGTCGACTGGTCCGAGGGCGACGTACGCCTGCTGACCGAGGCCGTGCCGTGGACCGGCGGCGACCGGCCCCGCCGGGCCGGTGTCTCGTCGTTCGGCATCAGCGGCACCAACGCACACGCCGTCATCGAGCAGGCGCCGCCCGCCCCGGAACTCCCTGCCCGCGGCCCGGCCGCCCCGCTGCTGCCGGTCGTACTCTCCGCCCGCGACGAGACCGCCCTGCGCGAGCAGGCCCGCAGGCTCAGGACCGCCACCGGCGGCCACGAGCCCGTCGACCTGGCGTACTCGCTGGCCACCACCCGTGCCGCCTTGGAGTACCGGGCCGTCGTCGTCGCCGAGGACGCCGACTCCCTCGCCGCCGGGCTCGACGCCGTCGCCGACGGCACCGAAGCCGCCTCCGTCGTCCGGGGCACGGCCCGCGGCACCGGCCTGCTCGCCGTCCTGTTCAGCGGACAGGGCAGCCAGCGCCTCGGCATGGGCCGCGAGCTGTACGACACGTACCCGGTGTACGCCGACGCCTTCGACGACGTGTGCGCGCGCTTCGAACTCCCCGTCAAGGACGTCGTCTTCGGCGATGACGCCGCGGTCCTGGAGCGCACCGAGTACACCCAGGCGGCGCTGTTCGCCGTCGAGGTCGCGCTCTACCGGCTGGTCGAGTCCTGGGGCGTCCGCCCCGACTACCTCGCCGGTCACTCGGTCGGTGAGATCGCGGCCGCGCACATCGCCGGAGTGCTGTCCCTGGACGACGCCTGCACCCTGGTGGCCGCCCGCGGACGGCTGATGCAGGCACTCCCCGAGGGCGGCGCGATGGTCGCCGTAGAAGCCTCCGAGGAGGACGTACGCCCGCACCTCGCCGAAACCGACGGTGTGGACATCGCCGCGGTCAACGGGCCGAAGGCAGTGGTCCTGTCCGGCGACGAGGACGCGGTGCTCGCGCTCGCCTCGCGGTGGAAGAACAAGCGCCTCCGCGTCAGCCACGCCTTCCACTCGCACCGCATGGACCCGATGCTGGCCGAGTTCCGCACGGTCGCGGAATCCCTGTCGTACGAGCGGGCCGTGATCCCGGTCGCGGGCCAGCCCGCACAGGTCGACGCCGAGTACTGGGTACGCCACGTCCGGGACGCCGTCCGCTTCCACGACGCCGTCCGCGTCCTCGCCGACGCCGGAGTCACCACCCATCTCGAACTCGGCCCCGACGGCATCCTGTCCGCCCTCGTCGGCGGAATCGCCGTGCTGCGCCGGAAGCGGCCCGAGCACACCACCCTGGTGACCGCGCTCGCCGCCCTCCACACCGCCGGAGCGGGCATCGACTGGGCCGCGTTCTACGCGGGCACCGGCGCCCGCCGCGTCGACCTGCCCACCTACGCCTTCCAGCGGCAGCGCTACTGGCCCGCCGCCGCCCCGGCCGCCGCGCCGGTGACCGGCGATGTCATCGAGGCCCGCTTCTGGGAGGCCGTCGAACGCGAGGACCTCACGGCGCTCGCCGCGACCCTCGACACCAGCGGTGACCAGCTCTCCGCGGTCCTCCCCGCCCTCTCCACCTGGCGCCGCCGGCGCCGGACCGAGACCGAGGTCGACTCCTGGCGCTACCGCGTCGAGTGGAAGCCCGCGACGGGTGCCGTGTCCCCGGCGCTCACCGGCACCTGGCTCCTCGTCGGCGCCGGATCCACCACGACGGCCGGTGAAGTCGAGCGGGCCCTCGTCCGCTGCGGCGCCACCGTGGTCCGCGCCGAAGGACCCGGCGAGCTGACCCGGGACCTCCTCGACGGCGTCACCGGAGTGCTCTCCCTCCTCGCCCTCGACGGCACACCCCACCCCGAGCGGCCCGACGTCCCCCGCGGACTCGCCGCCACCACCGAACTCCTCCGCGCCCTGGGCACGGCGGGCACCGAAGCCCCGCTGTGGGTCGCCACCCGCGGCGCCGTCGCGGTCAACCGCGCCGAGGCCGCCCGCCCCGGCCACGGCATCGACCCGGCGCAGGCCGCGGTCTGGGGCCTCGGCCAGGTCATCGGCCTGGAACAGCCCCGCCGCTGGGGCGGACTCCTGGACCTGCCCGAGAACATCGACGGCCGCGCCGCCACCCGGATCGGCGGTGTCCTGTCCGGACGCTCCGGCGAGGACCAGGCCGCCGTCCGCGCGTCGGGCGTGTTCCGGCGCAGGCTCGTCCGCGCCCCCCGCGGCGACACCGCCCCCGCCACCTCGTGGCGTCCTTCGGGAACGGTGCTGGTGACGGGTGGTACGGGTGCGCTGGGTGGTCATGTGGCGCGGTGGCTGGCGGGTGCGGGTGCGGAGCATCTGGTGCTGACCAGCCGCCGGGGCCTCGACGCCCCGGGGGCGGTGGAGCTGCGGGACGAACTCGTCTCGTCCGGTGTGCGGGTGTCGGTGCCGGCGTGCGATGTGTCGGACCGGGATGCGCTGGCCGCCCTGCTGGCCGAGCACCCGGTGGATGCGGTGTTCCATACGGCGGGTGTGCTGGACGACGGGGTGCTGGACGGTCTGACGCCGGAGCGGTTCGAGACCGTGTTCCGGGCGAAGGTACGGTCCGCCCTGAACCTCCACGAACTCGCCGGAGACCTCTCCGCCTTCGTCCTCTTCTCCTCGCTCGCCGGGATCATGGGCAATGCGGGCCAGGGCAACTACGCCGCCGCCAACGCCTATCTCGACGCCCTCGCCGAACAGCGCCGCGCCGCCGGACTCCCCGCCACCTCCGTGGCCTGGGGCGCCTGGGAAGGCGGGATGGCCGACGGCTCCGCGGCCGCCGAGCGGGTCCGCCGCGGCGGTATCCCGCCGATGGCCCCCGGGCTCGCCGTCGCCGCGCTCCAGCAGGCACTCGACCACCAGGACACCGTCCTCGCGGTCGCGGACATCGACTGGGACCGCACCCTGCCCGAGTTCTCCGCGTCCCGGCCCAATCCGCTGGTCGCCCATCTGGCGACCCCCGAGCCCACCACGGCCACCGCCCCCGTGGCGGCCCCCGCGGTCGAACGGCCCACCGGCGAACAGGACCTGCTCCAGCTCGTCCGCGGCCATGTCGCCGCCGTCCTCGGCCACGGCAGCCCCGACCTCGTCGACCCCGAGCGCGCCTTCCGCGACCTCGGCTTCGACTCACTCACCGCCGTCGAACTCCGCAACCGGCTCGGCGCCGCCACCGGCCGCACCCTGCCCGCGACCCTGGTCTTCGACCACCCCAGCCCGACCGCCCTCGCCCGCTTCCTCGGCGAAGGCGACGGCCACGGCCACGGAGACGGCAACGGCGACAACGGCCCCCGCACCGCACCCGGCACCCCCGCGCAGCGGACCACCAGCACGGCGGCCGCGGACGAACCGATCGCCATCATCGGCATGGCATGCCGCTTCCCCGGCGACGTCCGCTCGCCCGAGGACCTGTGGCAGCTCCTCGTCGACGGCCGCGACGCCGTCACCGCGTTCCCCGCCAACCGCGGCTGGGGCGACGTGACGGACTCCCACACCCACGAAGGGGCCTTCCTCCACGACGCGGACCGCTTCGACCCGGAGTTCTTCGGCATCTCGCCGCGCGAGGCCCTCGCCATGGACCCGCAGCAGCGCCTCCTCCTCGAAACCTCCTGGGAGGCGTTCGAACGGGCCGGAATCGACCCGGCCGCGCTCCGCGGCAGCCGTACCGGCGTCTTCGTCGGCACCAACGGCCAGGACTATGTGAACCTGCTGCTGCGCGCCACCGACGATGTCGAGGGCTTCCTCGGCACCGGCAACGCCGCCGCCGTGGTCTCCGGCCGGCTCTCGTACACCTTCGGCCTCGAAGGCCCGGCCGTCACCGTCGACACCGCCTGCTCGTCGTCGCTGGTCGCCCTCCACTGGGCCGCCCAGGCGCTGCGCTCCGGCGAATGCTCCCTCGCCCTCGCGGGCGGTGTGACGGTCATGTCGGGGCCCGCCGCGTTCACCGAGTTCAGCAAGCAGGGCGGACTCGCCGCCGACGGCCGGGTGAAGGCGTTCGCCGCCGCCGCCGACGGCACCGCCTGGGGCGAGGGCGCCGGACTGCTCCTCGTCGAGCGGCTCTCCGACGCCCGCCGCAACGGCCACCGCGTCCTCGCGGTGATCAGCGGCTCGGCCGTCAACCAGGACGGCGCCTCCAACGGACTCACCGCGCCCAACGGCCCCTCCCAGCAGCGGGTCATCCACCAGGCGCTGGACGCCGCCGGACTGACCCCCGCCGATGTCGGCGCCGTCGAGGCACACGGCACCGGCACCACCCTCGGCGACCCCATCGAGGCCCAGGCGCTCCTCGCGACCTACGGCAAGGACCGGCCCGGGGACCGGCCGCTGTTCCTCGGCGGCATCAAGTCCAATATCGGCCACACCCAGGCCGCCGCGGGCGTCGCGGGCGTCATCAAGATGGTCATGGCCATCCGGAACGGGATACTGCCCAGGACCCTCCATGTCGACGAGCCGTCGCCGCACGTCGACTGGACGGCCGGAGCCGTCGAGCTGCTGACCGAGGCCCGGGAGTGGGACTCCGAAGGACCCCGCCGGGCGGGCGTCTCCTCGTTCGGCATGAGCGGCACCAACGCCCATCTCATCGTCGAGCAGGCCCCCGACCCCACCACGTCCCTCGAGGCCCCCGACGGCCCCGACAGCACCACGACCCTTGAGGACGACGGCCCCGCCGGGGCCGTGCTGCCGCTGATCCCCGTCCCGGTCTCCGCCCGGAGCCGTACCGCGCTCCGCGACCAGGCCGCCCGGTTCGCCGCGGCCGGTCACGGCCCGCTCGACCTGGCGTACTCCGCGGCCACCACCCGCGGCGCGCTGGAACACCGTGCCGTGGTGCTGGCGTCCGACGAGGACACCCTCGCCCGCGGCCTGGCGACCGTCCTGGACGGCGGCGCCGTCGTCGGACAGGCCGCGAGCACCGGCCGTACGGCGTTCCTGTTCAGCGGACAGGGCAGCCAGCGCCTCGGCATGGGGCGTGAGCTGTACGAGACGTTCCCGGTCTACGCGGAGGCGTTCGACGCCGCCTGCGCCCGTCTGGACACCGGACTGGAGCGCCCGCTCGCCGAAGTGGTTTTCGGTGACGACGCCGAGCTGCTGAACCGGACCGAGTTCACGCAGGCCGCCCTGTTCGCGGTCGAGGTGGCGCTCTACCGGCTGGTGGAGTCGTGGGGCGTCCGCCCGGACTTCCTGGCGGGTCATTCGGTGGGTGAGATCGCGGCGGCCCATGTCGCCGGGATGCTGTCCCTGGACGACGCGTGCACCCTGGTCGCGGCCCGCGGCCGGCTGATGGGCGCGCTGCCCGAGGGCGGCGCGATGGTCGCCGTGGAAGCCTCGGAAGAGGACGTACGCCCGCTCCTGACCGATGGCGTCGACATCGCCGCCGTCAACGGGCCGCGCTCCGTGGTCCTCTCCGGCGACGAGGACGCGGTCCTCGCACTTGCCGCGCGGTGGAAGAACAAGCGGCTGAAGGTCAGCCACGCCTTCCACTCGCACCGCATGGACCCGATGCTGGACGAGTTCCGTACGGTCGCGGAGTCGCTGTCGTACGAGCGGGCCTCGGTGCCGGTCGCGGGCCGGCCCGCGCAGGTCGACGCCGAGTACTGGGTGAACCATGTCCGCGACGCGGTCCGTTTCCACGGTGCGCTGGAGTCCCTGCGCGCCGAAGGTGTGACGACCTTCCTGGAGATCGGCCCGGACGGCATCCTGTCCGCCCTCGCCGAAGGCGGCGTACCGCTGCTCCGCCGCGACCGCGCCGAGGTGGAGTCCGCGCTGACCGCGCTCGCCCGTCTCTATGTCGCGGGCACCGTTGTCGACTGGGAGGCACTCTTCGCGGGTACCGGCGCCCGCCGCGTCGACCTGCCCACCTATGCCTTCCAGCGCCGGTCCTACTGGCCCGAACTCGCCCCGGCGAGCGAGGACGCCGAGTTCTGGGCCGCCGTGGAGAACGGCGAACTCGCCGAGGTGCTGGAGCCGGTGCTGCCCGCGCTGACCGCGTGGCGCGAGCGCCGGAGCGAGAAGTCCGCCGTCGACGCCTGGCGCTACCGCGCCGACTGGGTCCGGCTGCCCGAGACCGCCGCCCCGGAACTGACCGGCCGCTGGCTGCTCCTGGCCCCGCCGAACGACAGCACCGGCTTTGCGGAGGCGCTGGCCGACGGGATCCGGGCGGCCGGTGCCGAGGTGACCACCGACCCGGCCGACACCGACGGTGTCACCGGAGTCCTCTCCCTGCTCGCCCTCGACGGCACCCCGCTGGAGACCGGGACGAGCCCCGCTCTCCACGCGACCCTGGAAGCCGTCCGGGCCGCCGTCGACGCCCCGCTCTGGGTCGTCACCCGCGGCGGGGTCTCCCTCGAAGGCACCCCCGACCCGGCGCAGGCCGCGGTCTGGGGCCTCGGCCGGGTGGCCGGTCTGGAACAGCCCGCCCGCTGGGGCGGCCTGGTGGACCTGCCCGCCGGCACCGAGACCGGCACCGAGACCGGCACCGGCTCCGGTACCGACTCCGCGACGGCTGGCCGGATCGTGTCCGGCCTCGTCACCGCCCTCGCCCTCGCCGGAACCTCCGGCGAGGACCAGCTCGCGGTCCGTGCCTCGGGCCTCTACGCCCGCAGGTTCGTCCGGGCCCGGGCGGCCGGTGACGGCACCGGATGGCGTCCTTCGGGGACGGTGCTGGTGACGGGTGGTACGGGTGCGCTGGGTGGTCATGTGGCGCGCTGGCTGGCGGGTGCGGGTGCGGAGCATCTGGTGCTGACCAGCCGCCGTGGCCTCGATGCCCCGGGCGCGGTGGAGCTGCGCGATGAACTCGTATCGTCGGGTGTGCGGGTGTCGGTGCCGGCGTGCGATGTGTCCGACCGTGACGCGCTGGCGGCTCTGCTGGCGGAGTATCCGGTGGATGCGGTGTTCCATACGGCTGGTGTGCTGGACGACGGGGTGCTGGACGGGCTGACGCCGGAGCGGTTCGAGACCGTGTTCCGGGCGAAGGTACGGTCCGCCCTGAACCTCCACGAACTTGCCGGAGACCTCTCCGCCTTCGTCCTGTTCTCGTCCACCGCGGGCTTCTTCGGCAGCTCCGGCCAGGGCAACTACGCCGCCGCCAATGCCTATCTCGACGCCCTCGCCGAGAGCCGCCGCGCCGCCGGACTCCCCGCCACCTCCGTGGCCTGGGGACCGTGGGCCCAGGGCGGTATGGCCGACGCCGTCGGCGCCAGGCTGCGCCGTACCGGAGTCCGCCCGATGCGCCCCGACCTCGCGGTCACCGCGCTCGGCCGGGCCCTGGAGCACGACGACGCCGTCCTCGCCGTCGCGGACATCGACTGGCCCCGCTTTGCCCCCGAGTTCGCCGCCGTCCGGCCCAACCGGCTGTTCGACGCCGTCCCCGAGGCCGCCGCTGCCGTCGCCGCACCCCCGCAGGACATGGCGGGCCGGATCGCCGCGATGACCCCGGCCGAACGCGACCGGGCCCTGCTCGACCTCGTACGCCGTCAGATCGCGGCCGTACTCGGCCACGACGGGCCGACCTCCGTCGCCCCCGACCGGGCCTTCGGCGACCTCGGCTTCGACTCGCTGACCGCCGTCGAACTCCGCAACGCCCTGGGCACCGCCACCGGGCTGCGCCTGCCCCCGACCCTCGCCTTCGACCACCCGACCCCGGCCGCGCTGGCCGCCTTCCTCGGCACCGAACTGACCGGCGCGCCCGACGACACCGCGGCGGTCGTCACCACCACCACGGCGGCGGTCGACGAGCCGATCGCCGTGATCGCGATGAGCTGCCGCTTCCCCGGCGGAGTCGCCTCGCCGGAGGAGCTGTGGGAGCTGCTGGCCTCCGGCGGCGACGCCGTCGGCCCGCTGCCCACCGACCGGGGCTGGGACGTGACCTTCGACGCCGACGGCGGCCGGGAGGGCACCATCGCGGCCCGCGCCGGTTCCTTCCTGGACGGCGTCGCCGACTTCGACCCCGCGTTCTTCGGGATCTCGCCGCGCGAGGCCCTGGCGCTCGACCCGCAGCAGCGCCTGCTCCTGGAAACCTCCTGGGAGGCGTTCGAGCGGGCCGGAATCGACCCGGCGGCACTCCGCGGCACCCCGGCCGGCGTGTTCATCGGCTCCAACGGCCAGGACTACGGCGCCGTGCTGATGAACGCCAAGGAGAGCACCGAGGGCTACGCGGGCACCGGCACGGCCGCCAGCGTCATCTCCGGCCGGCTGGCCTACACCTTCGGCCTGGAGGGCCCGACGGTCACCGTCGACACGGCCTGCTCCTCGTCCCTGGTCGCCCTGCACCTCGCCGCGCAGGCCCTGCGGCAGGGCGAATGCTCGCTGGCCCTCGTCGGCGGTGTGACCGTGATGACCACCCCGGCGGCCTTCGTCGAGTTCTCGCGGCAGCGGGGTCTCGCCGAGGACGGCCGCTGCAAGGCGTTCGCCGACGCGGCGGACGGCACCGGCTGGGGCGAGGGCGTCGGCATACTGCTCGTCGAGCGGCTCTCCGACGCGCGCCGCAACGGCCACCAGGTGCTCGCCGTCGTGCGCGGCAGCGCGGTGAACCAGGACGGTGCGTCGAACGGTCTGACCGCGCCCAACGGTCCTTCGCAGCAGCGGGTGATCCGTCAGGCCCTGGCCTCCGCGGGCCTGTCGGCCGCCGATGTCGACGCGGTCGAGGCGCACGGTACGGGCACCACCCTCGGTGACCCCATCGAGGCGCAGGCCCTGCTCGCCACCTACGGCCGGGACCGCTCCGGGGAACAGCCGCTCTGGCTGGGCTCGGTGAAGTCGAATATCGGCCACACGCAGGCCGCGGCCGGTGTCGCCGGGGTCATCAAGATGGTCATGGCGATGCGCGAAGGCGTGCTGCCGCGGACCCTGCACATCGACGAACCTTCGTCGCACGTGGACTGGGAGTCCGGTGCCGTACGCCTGCTGACCGAAGCCCGGGACTGGGCCGCGGACCGCACCCGCCGCGCGGGTGTCTCCTCGTTCGGTATGAGCGGCACCAACGCCCACGTCATCCTGGAGGAGGCCGCCGAAGAGCCGGTGGCCGCCACGGCCGGACGCGTCCTGCCGCCGCTGGTGCCGGTTCCGCTGTCCGCGGCGAGCGCCCCGGCGCTGGCCGCGCAGGCCGCGGCCCTGCGGCAGACGGCCGCCGCCGGAGGACTCGGCGATCTGGGCGACCTGGCGTACTCCCTGGCCACGACCCGCTCCGCGCTCGACCACCGGGCCGTTGTCATCGGCGGCGACCGGGACGCGGTCGCGGACGGACTGACCGCGATCGCCGAAGGCCGTCCCGGCCCGGTGACCGGTGTGGTGACCGGCGTGGTCGAGGACGGCCATCTGGCCTTCCTGTTCAGCGGACAGGGCAGCCAGCGGCTCGGTATGGGCCGGGAGCTGTACGACACGTATCCCGTCTACGCGGAGGCGTTCGACACCGTCTGCGCCCGCTTCGAACTCCCCGTGAAGGAGACCGTCTTCGGCGAGGACGCCGACCGGCTGAACCGGACCGAGTTCACCCAGGCCGCGCTGTTCGCGGTCGAGGTCGCGCTCTACCGGCTGGTGGAGTCGTGGGGTGTCCGCCCGGACTTCCTGGCGGGCCACTCCGTGGGTGAGATCGCGGCCGCGCATGCGGCCGGGGTGCTGTCCCTGGACGACGCCTGCACCCTGGTCGCGGCCCGCGGCCGGCTGATGGGCGCGCTGCCCGAGGGTGGCGCGATGGCCGCCGTGGAAGCCTCCGAGGAGGACGTACGCCCCCACCTGACCGATGGCATCGACATCGCGGCGGTCAACGGCCCGCGCTCGGTGGTCCTCTCCGGTGACGAGGACGCGGTCCTGGCCCTCGCGTCGCGGTGGAAGAACAAGCGGCTGAAGGTCAGCCACGCCTTCCACTCGCACCTCATGGACCCGATGCTGGACGAGTTCCGCACGGTCGCCGAGGTGCTCTCGTACGAGCGGGCCTCGGTGCCGGTCGCGGGCCTGCCCGCCCGGGTCGACGCCGAGTACTGGGTGAACCATGTCCGGGACGCGGTCCGTTTCCACGACGCCCTGGAGCGGCTTCGTACCGGAGGCGTGACGACGTTCCTGGAGATCGGCCCCGACGGCATCCTCTCCGCCCTCGCCGACGGCGGCGTCCCGCTGCTGCGGCGCGACCGCTCCGAAGCCGAGTCGGCGCTGACCGCGCTGGCCCGCCTCCACACCACCGGCACGCCCGTCGACTGGGCGGCGCTGGTGCCCGGCTCCCGCCGCATACCGCTGCCGACCTATCCGTTCCAGCGGCAGCGGTACTGGCCGGAGCAGACGGCCCGCACCGCCGGTGACTCCCGCTTCTGGACCGCCGTCGACACCGGCGAACTCGGTCTCGACGAGGCCGCTCTCGCCGCCGTCACCGCCTGGCGCGACCGGCAGCGGCAGGAAGCCGCGCACGAGGCATGGCGCTACCGCACCGACTGGAAGCCGCTCACCGCGGCCCCGGCCGCACTCCACGGCACCTGGCTCGTCCTGATCCCCGGCAGCGCCCACCGGCCCACCGCCGACACCGACCGCGCCTGGCTCGCCCGGGCCGCGGACGCCCTGCCGGACGCCCTCACCGTGACCGCCGACCGGATCGGCGCCCTGTCCGGCGGCGAGTTCGCCGGAGTGCTGTCGCTGCTCGCCCTGGGCGCGTACGACGATCCGCGCGGCGCGACCCTGGCCACCGCGGCAGCGGTCCGGGCCCTCGGTGACGCGGGCATCGGCGCCCCGCTGTGGATCGCCACCGCGGGCGCCGTGTCCACCGGCCGCTCCGACCGGGTCCGCGCCGCCGACCGCACCGCGGTCTGGGGGCTGGGCCGCGTCGTCGGCCTGGAGCACCCCGACCGCTGGGGCGGCCTGGTCGACCTGCCCGAACGCGCCGACGACCGGGCCGTCGCCCGGCTGGCGGCCGCGCTCGGCACCACGGACGAGGACCAGCTGGCCGTCCGGCCCTCCGGCATCCTGCTGCGCAGGCTCGCCCACCGGCCGTTCACCCGGGTCCACCGGACCTGGACCCCGCGCGGCACCGTCCTGATCACCGGCGGTACCGGCGGACTGGGCCTGCGGACCGCCGAGTGGCTCGCCGGGGCGGGCGCCGAGCACCTGGTGCTCGCGAGCCGCCGCGGCGGCGACGCCGAAGCCCTCGCCGCGCGCCTCGGCACCCGGGTCACCGTCGCGGCCTGCGATATGACCGACCGGGACGCGGTCGCCGCCCTGCTGGACTCGCTGCCCGGGCTCACCGCCGTGGTCCACGCCGCGGGTGTCGCGGCCACCCGGCCGCTGGCCGACAGCGACCCGGACGACCTCGCGGCCGTCATGGCCGCGAAGGTCCTCGGCGCGGCCCACCTCGACGAACTCCTCGGGGAGCGGGAGCGGGAACAGGGCCGGGAACTGGACGCGTTCGTGCTGTTCTCGTCCATCGCCGGAGTGTGGGGCAGCGGCGGACAGTCCGCGTACGCCGCCGCCAACGCCTACCTCGACGGACTCGCCGAGGACCGGCGCGCCCGCGGACTGGCCGCCACCGCCGTCGCCTGGGGCCCGTGGGCCGAGATCGGCATGGCTGCCGACCCGGAGGCCGGGGAGCTGCTGCGCCGCCGGGGCCTGCCCGCCCTGGCGCCCGCCGCGGCCGTCGCCGCCCTGCGGCGCGCCCTGGACGAGGACCTGACCCAGGTCACGGTCGCCGATGTCGACTGGGCGCGGTTCGCCCCGGCGTTCGCCGCCGCCAGGACCCGGCCCCTCATCGCCGACCTGCCCGAGGTCGTACGGCTGGGCGCCGCCGCGGACGGCGGCACCCCGGAGCTGGTGCACACCCTGCGCCCGCTGCCGGCCGCCGAACGCACCCGCACCCTGGTGGAGCTGGTCCGCGGCGAAGCCGCCGCCGTACTCGGCCACACCGGTACCGACGGCGTCACCGCCGGGAGGCCCTTCCGGGACCTCGGCTTCGACTCGCTGACCGCGGTCGAGCTGCGGAACCGGCTCGGCGCCGCCACCGGACTCACCCTGCCGACCACCCTGGTCTTCGACTATCCGACGGCGGAGGCCCTCGCCGGACTCCTCGGCACCGAACTCCTGGGCACCGAACTCCTGGGCACCGAAGGCACCGAAGGGGCCGAAGGCTCCACCGGCCCGCGGACCGCGGCCCTCCCGGCCGTGGCCGTCGCCGGTGCCGACGAGGACGACCCCGTCGTCATCATCGGTATGAGCTGCCGTTTCCCCGGCGGCGTCCGGTCGCCGCGGGACCTGTGGAACCTCGCCCTGGACGGTACGGACGCCATCACCGGTTTCCCCGCCGACCGCGGCTGGGACCTCGGCGGGCTCTACGACGCCGACCCCGAGTCCACCGGCACCTCCACCACCGCCGAGGGCGGCTTCGTCCACGACGCCGCCACCTTCGACGCCGCGTTCTTCGGGATCTCGCCCCGCGAGGCCCTCGCCATGGACCCGCAGCAGCGCCTCCTCCTCGAAGCCTCCTGGGAGGCGCTGGAGAATGCCGGGATCGACCCGGCGCGACTGCGCGGCACCCAGGCGGGCGTCTTCGTCGGAGTCTCTCCCTCCGGCTACGGGGCCGGGATCACCGAGGCGCCCGAGGGCACCGAGGGCTACTTCCTCACCGGCAGCGCCACCGCCGTGGCCTCCGGCCGGCTCTCCTACACCTTCGGTCTCGAAGGCCCGGCGGTCACCGTCGACACGGCCTGCTCGTCGTCGCTGGTCGCCCTGCACTACGCGGCCCAGTCGCTGCGCCA
>NZ_JBSFNQ010000064.1:0-42862 GCF_053981115.1 Streptomyces sp. NPDC003691
ACTGCAGGGGGGACCCTGTGGGAGAGTAGGACGCCGCCGAACAACTTTTCCGGGAAGGCCCCGCACCTTGGTGCGGGGCCTTTCTGCATTTCCGGACGATTCCGGACAGTACCGGACAGGCGCCGGGGGTTTCCGGGGTGATACGAAGGCACCCGGCCGGCCCGGCCTAGGGTGATCGTATGAGCTACGACCTGGTGATTTTCGACAACGACGGGGTGCTCGTCGACAGCGAGCCCGTCGCCAACGCCATCCTCGCCGAGTACCTCACCGAGCTGGGGCATCCGACCTCGTACGAGGACTCGCTCCGCGACTACATGGGCGCCGCCGTGCACCGGGTGCACGATCTGGTCATGGAGCGCACCGGACAGCGGCTGCCCGAGGACTTCGACGAGACGCTCCACGAGCGGACCTTCGCCGCGTTCGAGCGCGAGCTGGAGACCGTCGAAGGCGTGGTCGACGTCCTGGGCCTGCTGGCGGGCGAGAAGGTTCCGTACTGCGTGGCCTCCTCGGGGACTCACCGGCGGATCCGGGTGGGACACCGGAAGACCGGGCTCGACCGCTGGTTCCCCGACGAGATCGTGTTCAGCGCCCAGGACGTCGGGCGCGGCAAGCCGGCCCCCGATCTCTTCCTCCACGCGGCCGCGCGGATGGGTGTGCCGCCGGAGCGCTGCGTCGTCGTGGAGGACAGCGTCCTCGGCGTACGGGCGGCGGTGGCGGCCGGGATGGACGTCTACGCGTTCACCGCGATGACCCCGGCCGCCGTACTCGAAGGCGCCACCGGGTACTTCGGGTCGATGAAGGAGCTCCCCGGCCTGCTCGGCCGCGGCTGATCCCCCGGCCCGGGGCGCCGGGGCACCGGCCGCCGCACCCGGGCGGCGCGGTGGCCGCGGCCCGGGCCGGATACGGTGGCGGGCATGAGCGGCCGGGCGATGCTGATGTGGGACGAAGCGGTAACCGCGTACGACTTCGGGGACGGCCATCCCATGGACCCCGTACGGCTCGAACTGACCATGGGCCTGGTACGGGCCGTCGGGCTCGACCGGGCCGTGGACGTCGTCGCCGCGCGGCCCGCCGGAGACTCCACCCTCCGGCTCGTCCACCGGGCGGACTACGTGGCCGCGGTACGGGCCGCCTCGGCGGATCCCCGTACGGCCGACCAGGCCTACGGGCTCGGTACGACGGACGACCCCGCTTTCGCCGGGATGCACGAGGCCTCCGCGCTGATCGCCGGCCAGTCGGTGGCGGCCGCCGAGGCCGTCTGGCGGGGCGACACCGCGCACGCCGTGAACTTCGCCGGCGGGCTGCACCACGCCATGCCGGGCTCCGCGGCCGGTTTCTGCATCTACAACGACGCCTCCCTCGCCATCGCCCGGCTGCTGGAGCTGGGCGCCGAGCGGGTGGCGTACGTGGACACCGACGTCCACCACGGGGACGGGGTGCAGGCCGCGTTCTGGGGCGATCCGCGGGTGCTCACAATCTCCCTCCACGAACATCCGAGAACCCTCTTTCCCGGCACCGGCTGGCCCGAGGAGACCGGCGCCGCGGGTGTCGCCGAGGGCGGGGCGGTCAATGTCGCGCTGCCGCCGGGGACGGGCGACGAAGGGTGGCTGCGGGCCTTCCACGCGGTCGTGCCCGAGCTGCTGGCCGGCTTCCGGCCGCAGGTGCTGGTGACCCAGCACGGCGCCGATACCCACTTCGAGGACCCCCTCGCGCATCTGGCGGTCTCCCTCGACGCCCAGCGCCTGGTCCAGGAGGCCTGCCACACGCTGGCGCACGAGCACACCGAAGGCGGCCGGTGGCTGGCCCTCGGCGGCGGCGGGTACGCGGTCGTCGACGTCGTCCCGCGGTCCTGGACGCATCTCGTGGGGATCGCCGCACACGCACCCGTCGACCCGGAGTCGGCGGTGCCGCAGGACTGGCGCGACCGGGTGTACGCGCTGACCCGGCAGTCCGGACCGCGGCGGATGACGGACGGCCGGAAGCCGGGGTGGCGGGAGTGGGACGCCGGATACGACCCGGCCGACCGGCTGGACCAGGCCGTGCTGGCGACCCGGCGGGCGGTCTTCCCGCTGCGCGGCCTCCTGCCGTAGGCCCCGCCTTCCCGCGGCACCTCTCCGCGGGGCCTCCCCCGACAGCAACCCCCCAGCACTCCCTCCGCACCACTCCCTCCGCGGCCTCCCCGGTCCGACGGGCCCGCCGCGGCCAACACGCCTTCCGCACGACCGGACGGGCGCCGCCCGGATGTGGAGAGGCGTGAAAACGGCCTCCGCGGGCCCCTGTTGGGCCGAACGCGGGACCGGGGTGGGAAACCACCGCCCGGCCGCTCGGCGCCGCGGCAGCATCGTTCCTGTGGCGATGAGTCGAAGGGCGCTCCGGGCCCATCTGGTGGCCTCCGGTCTGGCGGGAACCGTCGCGACGACCCGGGAGGCCAGCCTCCGCCGGTACCGGCTGTTCGCGGCCGGTGATCCGCGGGCCCGGCTCGGGCTCCTCCCCGAAAACGACTGGAGCGAGCAGGACGTGCTCGCGCTCGTCGCCGACAGGTGTGGTGTTCCGGCCGATCCGGGACGGGTCTCGGGACCCGAGACCATCGACCCCGAGCGGACGCTGGACGCGCTGGACGCCTTCGCCGGGCGGCTGTCCGCGGTCGCCGCCCGGCGGGGCGCGGTGCTGCTCGGAACCGGCCATCCGCACCGGCTCCTGGGCTTTTACGGCGGAATCGCAGACGCTTTGTCGGCGGCGGGCTGTCTCGTCCTCACACCGGCGCAGGGCAGAACTGTCGACATAACGACCCGGTTCGGCGTACGTCAGGGCACGCTGGCATACGTACGAGGGGTCGCGCTGGTGCGGGAAGGCGGCGCACGGGGCACCGTGGCGGGAACCGGCGCACACACCCACTCGCCGCTGCCCCTGCGGCTGGCCCTGGAGGCCCTGGCGGTGGCCGGGGGGCCGTTGCCCGATCTGGTCGTCGGGGACCACGGCTGGCTCTGCGCGGCTGGTCAACTGGGTTTTTCGGCAATCGGCCCGGCGGACGCCGACGATCCGGCCGTCTTCGTCGGCGAGGCGGAGGGGCGGATCGCCGTCGCCGTACCGCTCGACGACGCCGTACGGTCGGCGCATTACCGGCCGCTCATGCGCTATGTACTCAAACGGGCCTGTCTGTCAGGTTAGGCCGCCGTTGGCTGCTCCTCTTCCCCACTCGTACCACCCGCCCCTAGTCTGGGGAGTGAGCGCACAGCGACGAAGAGTCACCGGAGGGGAAGCCGGTGGGCGTCATGTGCGGAAGGTACAGGTGGGTCATGGCTGCTGGCAGCGAGAGGCCTCTCAACGAGGTCAAGTTCCTTACCGTGGCGGAAGTCGCCTCGGTGATGCGGGTGTCGAAGATGACTGTGTACCGGCTGGTGCACAGCGGGCATCTGCCGGCGATCCGGGTGGGGAGGTCCTTCCGAGTCCCGGAGCAGGCGGTGCACGAGTATCTCCGCGAGTCCTTCGTGGGGGTGGAATCCGCATAGCGGGGTGCCCCGCAGGTGACCTGCGGGTGCCCCGGGGTGCGCACGCCGGGCAGGCGGCGCCCTCGGATTACGGGCTCGGAGCTCGGGCGGGTAGGCTAGGCCGACGTAGGTCGTGTGGGCCCAGACGCCCCGCACCGAGTGAAGAGAAGTGAGCGAGGGTAGTCGTGGGCTCTGTTATCAAGAAGCGGCGCAAGCGGATGGCCAAGAAGAAGCACCGCAAGCTGCTCAAGCGCACCCGCGTTCAGCGTCGTAACAAGAAGTAAGGCGTCAACGACGGCTGTACGTGTCGTACGTATCACCGTGGCCCTCCCGCCCTTGTGGCGGGAGGGCCGCAGTGCGTTCGGGGGACGTACGGCCGGTCCGGCGGGCGAACCGCCGCGGAAAGGGCCGGTGCGGACATCTCCCGGCAACGCCGAACCGCTACCGTGGCGTCTGAACGTGTGAACGTGTTCAGCTGTTGTTCGAGGTTCACCTGTTGATCGAGATGGCCGAGGGAAGGCGCTGATCTTGGGAAAGGTCGTGCTCGTGACCGGGGCCGCCCGGCAGCTCGGCGGCCGTCTGGTGCGCAGCCTGGGGCGGGACGACCGGATCGACCGGGTGATCGCCGTCGACGCGGTGGTGCCCGCGCACGGCCTCGGCGGCGCGGAGTTCGTCCGGGCCGATATCCGGCAGCCCGCGATAGGGCGGGTACTGGCCGAACACGGGGTCGATACGGTCGTCCATCTCGATGTCACCGGCACCCCGCTGGGCGCCGGCGGCCGGACGGCCGTCAAGGAGACCAATGTCATCGGCACCATGCAGCTGCTCGGTGCCTGCCAGAAGTCGCCCACCGTCCGGCGGCTGGTGGTCAAGTCGAGTACGAGTGTCTACGGCTCCGCGCCCCGCGATCCGGCCGTCTTCACCGAGACCACCCCGCCCAAGTCGCTTCCGAGCGGTGGGTTCGCGAAGGACGCCGTGGAGGTCGAGGGCTATGTCCGGGGCTTCGCCCGGCGCCGCCCCGATGTCGCGGTCTGCGTTCTGAGGTTCGCCAATATCCTCGGGCCCGACGCGGACTCCCCGCTGGCCGAGTTCCTCTCGCTGCCGGTACTGCCGACGGTCTTCGGCTACGACCCGCGGCTCCAGTTCGTCCACGAGGACGATGTGATCGACGTACTGCTGCTCGCGCTCCGCGAGCCGCGCCGCGCCGCCCTCAACAGCGGCACCTTCAATATCGCCGGGGACGGGGTGCTGCTGCTGTCGCAGTGCTCGCGGCGGCTGGGACGGCCGACGCTGCCGGTGCCGCTGCCCGCGGTGACCTGGATCGGCTCGGCACTGCGTACGGTGGGGGTCACGGACTTCTCGCCCGAGCAGATCCGGCTGCTGACCCACGGCCGGGTGGTCAGCACCGAGCAGATGCGCCGGACCCTGGGGTTCGTCCCCCGCTACACCACCGCGGAGACCTTCGCCGACTTCGCCCGGGCCCGCGGGGCCGGGCTGGTGCCGCCGCAGGCGCTGGCGCGGGCGGTGGACCGGGTGGGGGAGGCACTGGGCGCCCGGACGGGCGGCCCGGCGGCCCCGACGCAGAGCGACGCCGGATAACGGGCGCCGGATCCGGAAAGGAGCGTACGACGATGGCGGACGCCAAGGTCATTCCCTTCGACGACGACCGGGCCCGCGGCGGTACGCCGCGGACCGGGCGGCGGCGTGCGCCCGGGGCGGCCGGCGGGGACGGGCCGTCCGCCGTACGGGACGTTCCGGTGGCCCGGGACGGCCGGAGCCGGCGCGGTGCCCGGCGGGCGGCGGTGCCGGGACCGGCCGCGGACCCCGCCAACCCTGCCAACCCTGCCAACCCCGCGAACCCCGCGGACTCCGCGGAGCGCCCGGCCGGTCCGGTGCCGGTTCCCGCGGCCGCGCCGGCGCCCGACCCCGGTGCCGGCGCGGACTCCGCCGCCGGGGGGAGCGGCAGCGGCTGGGAGCGCAAGCTGGCGAGCGGGCTGGCCTTCCTGCGGCGCCGGGTCACCGGTGAGTACGAGGTCGACGAGTTCGGCTACGACAAGGAGCTGACCGACCAGGTCCTGATGGAGCTGCTGCGGCCGGTGTACGACAAGTACTTCCGGGTCGAGGTGAAGGGCATCGAGAACATCCCCGCCGAGGGGGGTGCCCTGGTCGTCGCCAACCACTCCGGGACGCTGCCGCTCGACGGGCTGATGCTCCAGGTCGCCGTGCACGACCGGCATCCGGCGGACCGGCATCTGCGGCTGCTCGCGGCGGATCTGGTCTTTATGCTGCCGGTGGTCAACGAGCTGGCGCGGAAGGCCGGGCACACCCTGGCGTGCGCGGAGGACGCGGAACGGCTGCTGGCCCGCGGTGAGGTCGTCGGGGTGATGCCCGAGGGCTTCAAGGGCATCGGGAAGCCGTTCGGGGAGCGGTACAAGCTCCAGCGGTTCGGCCGGGGCGGCTTTGTGTCGACGGCGCTGCGGGCGGGCGCGCCGATCGTGCCCTGCTCGATCGTGGGCGCCGAGGAGATCTATCCGATGATCGGCAACGCGAAGACGCTGGCACGGGTGCTGGGGCTGCCGTACTTCCCGGTCACACCGACATTCCCGCTGCTCGGCCCGTTGGGCGCGGTACCGCTGCCGACGAAGTGGACGATTCAGTTCGGGGAGCCGATTCCGACGGACGGCTATCCGCCGGAGGCGGCTGAGGACCCGATGCTGATGTTCAACCTCACCGACCAGGTGCGGGAGCAGATTCAGCACACGCTCTACAAGCTGCTGGTGCAGCGGCGGTCGGTCTTCTTCTAGCGAGTTGCCGGTGGACGAACGGTGAGGGGCCCGGATCGAGATCCGGGCCCCTCACCGTTCTTCGGCACCGTACTGCCGGACGTCCGGCGGCCGCGGGCCCCCGGGGTGCGTCACCGCGCCCCGGGGCAGTCGCTCAGCGGTCCTCCTCCGCGCTCAGCCCGAGGCCGGGGAGGAGGCCGGGCAGCAGCGGCGGAAGGGTGATGTCCGGCTTCGGCTCCGGGGTGGTCCGGCCGTCGGCCGGGGGTGTGGTGCCCTTGGCCGGCGGGTCGAGCAGATCGCCCGCCCCGCCCAGCAGCCCCTGGTCCTTCGGGGCCGCCGGGCCCGGTCCGGACGCCGAAGGACGCGGCCCGCCGCCGGTGCCGGGCGCGGGTGCGGAATCCGTCGCGGACGGGGTGGTACGGGCGTCCCCGGAGGGCCGCTCGGCGGTCTTCTGCGAGGAGGACGTGCCGGGGCGCTCGGAGCCCCGGCCCTGCTCCGGCGGCGCGGGCAGCAGCGACTGGAGGGGACTGACCTCCTCCTCCATGGCCGTGAAGACGTCGTCGACCTCGTTGCTGACGTCGGTGAGCTGGGCCGGGAGCCGCTCCCGCAGGCCGTTCCACTTCTCGCGGTGGGACTGCGAGAAGGAGTTCAGCTTCTGGATCGGCCCCAGCGAGCCGTTGCGCTCGTACGCGGCGTGGAGCAGCCGGTGCGCCTCGCCGACGTCGTGGCGCATGCCGTTGAGCGCACGGCGGACCTCGCCGATGGACTCGTGGTCCATCGAGCCGGACCGGGCGCGCTCCATCAGCCTGCGGGCCTCGTTCAGCCGGGTGGACGCCTGGTCGAGATAGAGCTCGCCGCGGTCGCTGTCGCCGTCGGCCATGCCGAGACGGATGTCCTCCATCCCGCGCTTCAGCCCGTAGAGCGAATCACCGGGGAGGGCGTCGGAACTCGCCGCCGCCACCCCGCCGAAGGCGCCCGCCGCGACCCCGACCGTGAGGCCGCCGGCCGCGAGGCCCTTGGACCAGCGGGAACGGGGCCGCAGTTTCCGCAGAGGTGAAGCCCGATGGGCGCCGCGGCCCGCCTTGCGCTGCTCGGGCACCGTAGGGCCCGTGGCCTCGCCGGCCGCCGCGCCCGCCGTGCCCTCCCGGAACATGGCTTCCATGGCGGCTACGAGCTGGGCCCGCTGCACCACTTTGACCTCGGGGTCCAGCTCCGGCTTGGGCAGCTCGCCGAGGCCGGTCGCCAGGGCCAGCAGCCGCGGCTGCTCCCGCCGGGCCGCGGTCGCGGTACCGGTGGGAGCGGTGGGCTGCGGATCACCGGGGGCTTCGGGGCCGTCCGGTGCCGGGTCGGCGCCCTCGTCGTACCGCTCCGCGGCCGCCTGATCTTCCAGGGCCTGGGCGAAGGCGTTCGCCCGCCGGTGCGCCGAAACGTTCGCGATCACTGGCGGCACCTCCTCTCGTCATGACGATCGACTCCCCTGGGGGTCTGGAGGGTTGCACGTTCTACGCGCATCCACACGATCGGGTGAGTGGCTGCGGGCAGGGCGTGACCACAGGGAGCCTGCATCCGGCACAACGAGCGGCGCGGCACTTGGGTTACGCGCGAAAGATGATCGGACCAGTGCGTCATCGAGGCGTCACCGAGGGGTGTCTTGGGGTCGGGGGACGGGCGGGGGGAGGGGTACTGCGCGGTGCCGTGGCGGGACGGGACGGCATGGGTGGGGGGACGGGGAGGACTCTGGTGCCCACGGCTCAGCGGGCGTCTTCCGGCAGCAGCCGGGCGAGGGTGCGCACGGCACGGTACTGGAGGGTCTTGATGGCACCCTCGTTCTTGCCCATGACCCGTGCGGTCTCGGCGACCGACAGGCCCTGGAGGAAGCGCAGGGTCACACACTCCTGCTGCTGGGGGTTGAGCTTGCGGACGGCTTCGAGCAGTGCCGCGTTCGACAGTGATTCGAGGACCGAGTCCTCCGGGCTGCGCTCGACCTCGTTGGCGTCGAGCATCTCGCCGGTGGTGACCTCCAGCCGGAAGCGGCTGGACTTGAAGTGGTCGGCGACCAGATTGCGGGCGATCGTCACCAGCCAGGCGCCGAAGTCGCGGCCCTGCCAGGTGAAGGTGGAGATCCGGCGCAGGGCCCGCAGGAACGTCTCACTGGTGAGGTCCTCGGCGGTCGCCTTCCCGCCGACCCGGTAGTAGATATAGCGGTACACGGTGTCGCTGTACTGGTCGTAGAGCCGGCCGAAGGCTTCGGCCTCGCCCGCCTGAGCGCGCTCGACCAGCTCCATCATCCGGGCGCTGTCGCTGTCGGCGGTGGGGCGGCGGACCGCGGCCCCGGCGGCCGGGGCGGAGGAGGCGGCGCCGGAGCCGGTCCGGCCGCTCCTTCTGGCGACCGCGCGGCCGCCGCCGGCCCGCCTGCCCTCCACGAGGGCGCTGCGCGCCGGTCCCTCCTTGTAGCCGTCGGCCAGGGCGTAGCAGGGGGCGGCGGGACCGCCGCCGGCGGTGGTGAGGCGGGGCATGGCGAGGGCGGGGACGGCGTACGCGGTGGGGACGAAGCCGCGCAGATGTTCAAGGACCGTCGCGCGGAGCGTAGCCAGGCCCGAGGCGTCAACCCCGACGTGTGGGTACACGGGACTCCCAGAGGCAGAGCTTCCATCACGTGCAGTGCGGGTCCGTTCACCCGTCGTGGCGACGGCGGGGCCCGTATGCGTCTGAGGAGAATAACGCTTCGTACAGGCAGTGCTACGCCCAGTTGCTCAAATCATCGTTTCCGTTGCTTCTGTTACCCCTGGACGACGCATTGGCTCATCGAATATGAGCACTTGGTGATCGGAAACGTTCGGTATCGGCCGAGTGGGGTGGCATGGACAGGGCGTGGGAACCGGCGCCTTCGCAGCCCTGTTCGTATGCCGGGCCGATGAGGGGCGGGCCTGTGGGACGAGAGGTGTTCTGCGGCCCGTGGTGCGGGTGTTGAAGGGGTGCTGTACCGGTGCGGTACGGACCCGGCGCAGGTACGGCAGGGTGCGGGTCCGCGGGCCGGGCGCGCCGGAAGGGGCCCGGGGGGTCAGCGCCGGCGGCGGTGCAGCGCCACCGCGGCGGCCGTACCGCCCGCGATCGCGCCCACTCCGGCGGCCGCCGGGATGCCCACCTTGGCCGCCTTGCGGCCGGTGCGGTAGTCGCGCAGCCGCCAGTCGCGTTCGCGTGCGTGTTTGCGCAGCTTGGTGTCCGGATTGATCGCGTATGGATGTCCTACGAGCGACAGCATCGGAATGTCGTTGTGCGAATCGCTGTACGCCGCGCAGCGCGCGAGGTCGAGGCCCTCGGCGGCGGCGAGGGCGCGGACGGCCTCGGCCTTCGCCGGGCCGTGCAGCGGTTCGCCGACGAGCCGGCCCGTGTACACGCCGTCCACGGACTCGGCGACGGTGCCGAGGGCGCCGGTCAGTCCGAGGCGGCGGGCGATGATCGTCGCGGTCTCCACGGGGGCGGCGGTCACCAGCCAGACCTTCTGGCCCGCGTCGAGATGGGCCTGGGCCAGGGCGCGGGTGCCGGGCCAGATGCGGTCGGCCATGTACTCGTCGTAGATCTCCTCGCCGATGCTCATCAGCTCGGAGACCCGGTGCCCCTTGACGATGGAGAGCGCGGACTCCCGGACGTCCGCCATATGGTCCGGGTCCTCGACACCGGCCAGCCGGAACCAGGTCTGCTGCCAGGCGAACCGGGCGAGTTCGCTGCGCTGGAAGAACTTCCGCTTGTAGAGGCCACGGCCGAAGTGGAAGATCGCGGCGCCCTGCATGACGGTGTTGTCGAGGTCGAAGAAGGCGGCGGCGCGGGTGTCGCCCGCGACGGGGAAGTCGGGGACGGTGTCCCTCGCCGGGGGCCGCGCGGTACCGGGCGTTTCGCCCAGCTCGCCGGCCGCCTTGCGCGCGGCCTCGGCCGCGGCCTCGCCTGCGAGCACGCTGCGCGCGGTCGCGGAGCGCCGTCGGGGGGTGAGCCATCCACGTGCGGCCATAACGCGAGCATAGCCAGTCTGTTCGGGAGTTCCCGAGCGGCCCGGGCGCGGGCGGGTGAACTCCCGGTGGCGGTCCTGCGAGGGGGGCGGCGCGGGCGGGTGCGGCGGGGCGGAGAATGGGCGTATGAGTCCACTGCTGCGGCGTACGAAGAAGAAGGCGGCCAGTGACCGGGTGGTCACGCTGATCGGCAAGCCCGGGTGTCATCTCTGCGACGACGCGCGGGCGGTCGTCCAGGAGGTGTGCGCGGCGGTGGGGGCCCGCTGGGAGGAGAAGGACATCAGCCGGGACGAGGCGCTGCACCGGGAGTACTGGGAGCAGATTCCGGTGGTGCTGGTGGACGGGGAGCAGCACACCTTCTGGCGGGTCGACGCGGGGCGCCTGCGGGGGGCGCTGGAGGGCTGAAGGGGCGGGGCCCTGCGCCCGGCGGGCGGTGCCGCCCCCGAGAGGTGCGGGGCTTCTGCCCTGCCGGGCGCGCCCGGGGCGGCGGGGACGATTCCGGCTGCGGGCCATGGTCGCGTTTCGCGCGGTTCCCCGCGCCCCCGGGTGTCTGTTCGCGGCGCTCCCGGGGGCTGTTTCCCGGGGCCGGGTGGGCGCAGGGGGGTACCCGGGAGGGGTGGGGGAGGGGCAGAGTAAAGGGGACTCGGGGGCGAGCCGGAGGAGAGTGGGTTGCTTTGCCCCCATCGGGTGGGAAACGGTTCGATGCCGTGTGCGGTTCCATGTTTACGGGATCCTCATGCGTGACCCCGGTCACTTTGACTGGACAAAACGGACACAATCTTTGTGCACGCGTTCACAAAGACATAGCCTGCTGTCGACGGGGCGGTCTTGGGACACACGGCCGCCTAGAGCCTCGCTCATCCCGCAGGAGCACCGTGGCAACTGGCCGAAATCACCGACCGGCGACTCGCAGCCGAGGAATCCCCGAGGCCACCGTCGCCCGGCTTCCGCTGTACCTGCGCGCACTGACCGCGCTCTCCGAGCGGTCCGTACCCACGGTCTCCTCCGAGGAACTGGCCGCGGCCGCGGGGGTCAATTCCGCGAAGCTGCGGAAGGACTTCTCGTACCTCGGCTCCTACGGCACCCGTGGCGTGGGCTACGACGTCGAGTACCTCGTCTACCAGATCTCCCGTGAGCTGGGGCTCACCCAGGACTGGCCCGTGGTGATCGTCGGTATCGGAAATCTCGGCGCCGCGCTCGCCAACTACGGCGGTTTCGCCTCCCGCGGTTTCCGGGTCGCCGCCCTGATCGACGCGGATCCGGCGATGGCCGGCAAGCCCGTCGCGGGGATTCCGGTCCAGCACTCCGACGAGCTCGAAAAGATCATCAGCGACAACGGTGTGTCGATCGGTGTCATCGCGACGCCCGCCGGTGCCGCGCAGCCGGTGTGCGACCGGCTGGTGGCCGCCGGAGTCACCTCCATCCTGAACTTCGCGCCGACCGTGCTCTCCGTGCCGGAGGGCGTCGACGTGCGCAAGGTCGACCTGTCGATCGAACTCCAGATCCTCGCCTTCCACGAGCAGCGGAAGTCCGGGGACGGCGGCGAGGTGTCCCCCGGGACCGCCGCCGTCTCCGACCGGGCGGACGTCCGGGCGGAGGGTCCGGCGGACGCGCCGGCCGCCCCGGCGCCCGGCGCCGGGACCGCCGGGCGGAAGGGACCTGACGGGGACATGCCCGCCGTGATGCCGGCATGAGTCTTCTGGTCGTCGGACTGAGCCACCGCAGTGCGCCGGTGAGCGTGCTGGAGCGGGCCGCGCTCTCCGCGGACGCGCAGGTCAAGCTGGCGCAGGACATCGTCTCCGCCGAGCCCGCCGCGGAGGCGGCGGTACTCGCCACCTGCAACCGCATCGAGCTGTACGCGGACGTCGACAAGTTCCACGCGGGCGTCGCCGAGCTGTCGACGCTCCTCGCCCAGCACAGCGGGGTGGGTCTGGAGGAGCTGACCCCCTATCTCTATGTGCACTACGAGGACCGCGCCGTCCACCACCTCTTCTCGGTGGCCTGCGGGCTGGACTCGATGGTCGTCGGCGAGGGCCAGATCCTCGGCCAGATCAAGGACGCCCTCGCGCGCGGCCAGGAGCTGCACACCGCGGGGCGGCTGATCAACGACCTCTTCCAGCAGGCCCTGCGGGTCGGCAAGCGCGCCCACAGCGAGACCGGGATCGACCGGGCCGGGCAGTCCCTGGTCAGCTTCGGCCTGGAGCAGCTCGCCGCCGGTGCCGATCCGGCGGAGTGGGCGGCCGGCCAGCGCGCCCTGGTGATCGGCGCCGGTTCGATGTCGTCGCTCGCCGCGACCACCCTCGCGCGCCTCGGCGTACGCGAACTCGTCATCGCCAATCGCACGCTCGACCGTGCCGAGAAGCTGGCCGCGTCGCTCGCGGCGCTCGGCGCCGGAACCGTACGGGCCGTGCCGATGAGCGCGGTGCCGGACGAACTGACACGTGCATCCGCGGTGGTGTCCTGTACCGGCGCGACCGGGCTCGTACTCACCGCCGACGCGGTCGCCGACGCGCTCGCCGTGCCCGAGGGCGCCTCCGTCGTCCTGGCGGGCGCGGTCCTCCCGGCCGCCGCGGGCGGTGCCCTGCGGGCACCCGACGGCAGCCTGGTGGCGCGGCTCGCGGAGACCGCCAGCCGCGACGGCCGGGTCCGGATCAGGGACCTCGGCGGCGCGCCCGCCGAGGCCGGTGACACGGGCTGCCCCGTCGGCCTCGACGACGGCCATTCCCACGCTCCCGCCTCCGCGGGCGACCCGGCCCAGCACGGCCTCTGGATGGAGAACGCCGGCGCCGCCGTGGTCGTTCCGCCCCGCCAGGCCGTGCGCCGGCCGGGCGGCTCCGTCCGCATGGCCCTGCTCGACCTCGCCATGCCCCGCGATATCGATCACGCCGTCCACCGCATCCCCGGTGTCCGGTTCGTCGATATCGAGTCGCTCGCCGAGGCCTCGGCCGACGCGCCCATGGCGGCCGATGTCGACCAGGTCCGTGACATCGTCGCCGCCGAGGTGGCGGCCTTCGGGGCGGCCCAGCGCGCCGCCCGGATCACGCCCACCGTCGTCGCCCTGCGCGCGATGGCCGCCGATGTCGTCGCCGGTGAACTGGCCCGGCTCGACGGCCGTCTCAGCGGCCTCGACGAGAAGCAGCGCGGCGAGATCCAGCAGACCGTACGGCGGGTGGTGGACAAGCTCCTCCACGCGCCGACGGTCCGGGTGAAGCAGCTGGCGGGTGAGCCCGGCGGTGCCGGGTACGCCGACGCCCTGCGCACCCTCTTCGACCTCGACCCGGAGACCGTGGCGTCCGTCAGCCGGGCCGATGTGAACGACCGCGAGACCGACGCCGAGAACCGAGGGCGATCATGACCGAGAGGGCACTGAGGCTCGGGACCAGGCGGAGCAAGCTCGCCATGGCCCAGTCCGGGCAGGTGGCGCGGGCGGTGGAGGCGCTGACCGGCCGTACCGTCGAGCTGGTCGAGATCACGACGTACGGCGACACCTCCCGCGAGCACCTGGCACAGATCGGCGGCACCGGCGTGTTCGTGGCCGCGCTGCGCGAGGCGCTGGCCGCGGGCGAGGTGGACTTCGCGGTTCACTCGCTGAAGGACCTTCCGACGGCACAGCCCGCCGAACTGGTGCTGGCGGCGATCCCGAAGCGCGAGGACCCGCGGGACGTGCTGATCGCCCGCGACGGGCTGGCCTTCGGCGAACTGCCGGAGGGCGCCCGGGTCGGGACCGGCTCGCCGCGGCGCGCCGCGCAGCTCAACGCGTACGCGCGGGCCCACCACACCCGTATAGAGACCGTCCCGATCCGGGGGAACGTCGACACCCGGATCGGATATGTACGCAGCGGTGAACTGGACGCGGTGGTACTCGCCGCGGCCGGTCTGAACCGTATGGGCAGAAGTGACGAGGTGACCGATTTCCTGTCGGTCGACTTTGTGCTGCCCGCCCCCGGCCAGGGGGCCCTGGCGATCGAGTGCCCCGCGCACGACACGGAGCTGATCGCCGTTCTCGCCGAGCTCGACGACCCGGTCACCCGGGTCGCCGTGACCGCCGAGCGTTCCCTGCTCGCCGCCCTGGAGGCCGGCTGCAGCGCACCCGTGGGGGCGCTCGCCGACCTGTTGGGCGACGGCCAGGCTGTCACTGAAATGCGCCTGCGGGGTGTCGTCGGTACCACCGACGGCGCGACGCTGGTGCAGCTATCCGTCACCGGTCCCGTACCCACGTCGCACGGCGACGCCATCGCGCTCGGTCGCGAACTCGCGTCCGAGATGCTCGCCAAGGGTGCGGCCGGTCTTATGGGGGAGCGAGCGTCTTGAGCCCCACCACCCACCTGTCCACGGCGTACGACTCGGCACACGGGCACGTCACTTTCCTCGGTGCCGGTCCCGGCGATCCGGGACTGCTGACCCTGCGGGCCGTCGAGGCCCTCGCGGGAGCCGACGTCCTGATCGCCGAGCCCGATGTGCTCGACGTGGTGCGCGGCCATGCGCGGGCGAGCGTCAGCACGCCTGAGCTGACGGTCATTGACGATGCGTCAACAGCCGCCGGAATCCCCGTACTCAGGGATGCGGTCAATCTTGTCATGGAGGCCGCGCGCACCGGCAGGCGGGTCGTGCGTGCGGTGAGCGGCGATCCGGGTCTCGACGCGGACGCGGGCCACGAGATGCTGGCCTGCGCCGCGGAGGGCATTCCCTTCGAGGTGGTGCCGGGTATCGCGGCCGCCGTCGGCGTACCCGCCTATGCGGGTGTGCCGCTGCGGGACGCGCAGGGCACGGACGTCCGGTTCGTCGACGCCCGCACCGCGAGCGAGCGGTGCTGGGCCGAGGTGGGCGCGAGCGACGGCACGGTCGTGGTCTCCACCACCCTGGACGCGGTCGCGGCCGCGGCGGGCGAGCTGGTCGCGGCCGGCCGCAAGCCGGACACCCCGCTGACCGTCACCGTCGCCGGGACCACCACCCGGCAGCGCACCTGGAGCGCGACGCTCGGGACCATCGCGCAGGTCTTCAAGCAGGGCAAGGTGCTGCCCTCCCCGGAGGGCCACCGGCCGGTGATAGCGGTGGTCGGTGAGCGCAGCGCGCCCGCGCAGCGCGATCAGCTCGCGTGGTTCGAGTCGAAGCCGCTGTTCGGCTGGAAGGTGCTCGTCCCGCGGACGAAGGAGCAGGCGGCGTCGCTGTCGGACCAGCTGCGTTCGTACGGTGCCGTCCCGCACGAGGTGCCGACGATCGCGGTGGAGCCGCCGCGTACCCCGCAGCAGATGGAGCGGGCGGTCAAGGGCCTGGTCACCGGCCGGTACGAGTGGATCGCCTTCACCTCGGTGAACGCGGTCAAGGCGGTCCGGGAGAAGTTCGAGGAGTACGGGCTCGACGCCCGCGCCTTCGCCGGGATCAAGGTCGCGGCGGTCGGCGAGCAGACCGCGAAGTCGCTGATCGAATTCGGTGTGAAGCCCGATCTGGTGCCGAGCGGCGAGCAGTCGGCGGCCGGGCTGCTGGAGGACTGGCCGCCGTACGACCCGGTCTTCGACCCGATCGACCGGGTGTTCCTGCCGCGTGCCGATATCGCCACCGAGACCCTGGTGGCCGGTCTGATCGAGCTGGGCTGGGAGGTCGACGACGTCACGGCCTACCGCACCGTGCGGGCCTCGCCGCCGCCGGCCGAGACCCGCGAGGCGATCAAGGGCGGTGGCTTCGACGCGGTGCTGTTCACCTCGTCCTCGACCGTACGGAACCTGGTCGGGATCGCGGGGAAGCCGCACAACGTGACGGTGATCGCGTGCATCGGCCCGGCGACGGCGAAGACGGCGGAGGAGCACGGGCTGCGGGTGGACGTGCTGTCCCCGGAGCCGTCGGTGCACCGGCTCGCCGAGGCGCTGGCCGAGTTCGGCGCGGGGCGCCGGGCGGCGGCGGTCGAGGCGGGCGAGCACGTCACCCGGCCGAGCGAGCGGCGGCCGGGCGGGCGGAGACGGCGTACGACGACCTGAGCGGCGCGTACGGCGTACGGCGATCTGAGCGTTTCGTCTGCGAAGTACGGCGACCTGAGGGTTCGGTGGGCCCGGTGGGGGTGGTGAGCCCCCACCGGGCTTTTCCGTACCGTGGGGCGGCGCGGGCTTACGGGTTGAGCGGCTCGGGCACCGGGGAGCCCTTGACGACGAGCCGGGGGTACCCCTGGGCCTGGATCACCGCGCTGATGGCGTTGGCGATATCGACGGGGGAGACCCGGTTCGCCGGGTTGTCCTCGTTGGAGAGGCTGAAGGACACCGTGACCGCGCCCTGGTTGCCGCCGGGGTAGGTACTGGTGCCGGTGAACGTCGTTCCATTGCCGAAGACGGCCATGTTCGCCTCCATAGGGGCAGAGGGTTACGGGTTGAGGGTCGCCTGCGCCTGGGGCCCGGTGAAGAAGAGCTTCTGGTAGCCCTTGCCCTGGACCAGGGCGTTGAGCGCGTTGGCCACCTCCAGCGCGGTGACCGCGGGCACGCCCGGGAGCTGGAGGTTGTTGCTGACGGAGAAGGTGACGCCTACCCAGCCCGGGTCGACGCCCGTGCCGTACTCGGCGGTCGCCCTGAACGTCGTTCCGTCGTCGAAAACGGCCATGCGGGCCTCCGGTGAGCGGAAGTCGAGCGGTGACGGGTGCGCCCGGTGCGGAGCCGACCGTCCGTCGGCGGGGCCGGGGCGCTCGGCAAGAGAAGCACGGCCCCGCGCCGGGCACCATCAAATCCATTGCCGGAGGCAAGGATCCGGTGGGAGTCTCCGGCCATGACGACCGACGATCCCGCCCCCGATCCCGCACCCGGTACCGCGCCCGCTGCCGCCCGCTCCGCCCGCGGCACCCTGCTCGCCGGGCAGCTCGACATGGTCTGGGCCCTCTTCGAGTACCACCTCCAGGGCCTGGACTTCGAGGACCATCTCTGGGAGCCCGCGCCCGGGGCGTGGACCGTACGGCCCGACGGCGCGGGCCGCTGGGTGCCCGACTGGCAGGTGCCGGAGCCCGACCCCGTACCGACCACGTCCATCGGCTGGCTCTCCTGGCATATCGGCTACTGGTGGACGGTCACCCACCGGCACTGCTTCGGGGACGGCGCCCCGGCGCGCGAGGAGATCTTCTGGCCCGGGGGCGCCACGGCCGCCGCCGACTGGCTGCGCGGTCTGAAGGACGAGTGGCGCGCCGAGCTGGTGCGGCTCACGGACGAGGACCTGGACTCCACCGGACGGACCGCCGGGCTGCCGCTCTTCGGCGGCACGGAGTTCACGCTGGCCGAGGTGGCCGCGTGGGTGAACTTCGAGCTGGCGAAGAACGTGTCCGAGATCGGGCTGACCGTGCGGCTGCGGCGGGCGGTGGCGTAGGGCCGTGGCGTAAGGCGGGCGTTCCGGGGCCGGGGGCCGGTGTGCTCCCGGGCCGGTGGGCCGAGGGCGGGGGCACTGGCTTCGGCCGCGCCCCGGCCGGGGCGTAGCGTGGGTGTTATGAGTACGTACGGTTCCTTTCCCGGTTCCCGGCCGAGGCGGCTGCGGACCACCCCCGCCCTGCGCCGTATGGTCGCCGAGACCCGGCTGCACCCCTCGGATCTGATCCTTCCGGCCTTTGTCCGCGAGGGCATCTCCGAGCCCGTGCCGATTTCCGCGATGCCCGGCGTCGTCCAGCACACCCGGGACACGCTGCGGAAGGCCGCGGTGGAGGCGCGCGCGGCCGGGGTCGCCGGGATCATGCTCTTCGGGGTGCCGGAGGACGCGAAGAAGGACAACGCCGGGACGGCCGGGACCGACCCGGACGGCATCCTCCAGGTCGCCATCCGGGATGTGAAGGCCGAGGTCGGCGACGAGCTGGTGATCATGTCGGACCTCTGTCTCGACGAGTACACCGACCACGGCCACTGCGGTGTGCTGGACGCCGACGGCCGGGTCGACAACGACGCCACGCTGGAGCGGTACGCCGAGATGGCGCAGGTCCAGGCGGACGCGGGCGTCCATGTCGTGGGCCCCAGCGGAATGATGGACGGCCAGGTCGGTGTCGTCCGGGACGCGCTCGACACGATCGGCAAGGAGGACGTGTCGATCCTCGCGTACACCGCGAAGTACTCCTCCGCCTTCTACGGCCCGTTCCGGGAGGCCGTCGGCTCCTCGCTGCGCGGTGACCGCAAGACGTACCAGCAGGACCCGGCGAACGTCCGGGAGTCGCTGCGCGAGCTCGCCCTCGACCTGGAGGAGGGCGCGGACATGGTGATGGTGAAGCCGGCCGGTCCGTACCTCGATGTGCTGGCGAAGGTCGCGGAGTCGGTGTCGGTGCCGGTGGCCGCGTACCAGATCAGCGGCGAGTACGCGATGGTCGAGGCGGCGGCGGAGAAGGGGTGGATCGACCGGGAGAAGGCGATCCTGGAGACCCTGACGGGGATCCGCCGGGCCGGGGCGCAGATGATCCTCACCTACTGGGCGACGGAGGTCGCGCGAGGGCTCTGACGGTCCGGGCGGCCGCCGGGCGAGGATCCGGTCCGGGTGCCTCCGGGGGCGGCGGACCGGTCGGCCGGACCCCGCCCCGGGCCGCCCGGACCGGGGGCGGCCCGGCCGGCCGGTTCCGGCCGACCGCCGGATCGCGGCGTGTACACCTTCAGGGCGTATTTCCCCGCCTCTACTTGACGCCTTCCGCCGCCACCCGGAGTCTGTGCCTCGCCCCAACCGTGCCCAGAGCCGGAGGTTCCCATGGCGGGTACCGCTCCGACGGACGGCGTGCCCTGGTTCGACGTGACGGATCCGGACTTCTCGATCACCTCCGCCGCGGTCCACGCGGCGCGCGAGAAGTCCTGGTACGCCCGCACCGTCCACGGCCCGGCGGTCCTCCGCCACGCGGAGACGGAAGAGCTGCTCAAGCACCCCCTGCTCCGGCAGGGGAGCGTGTCCTGGCTGGCCCGCAACGGGGTGACCGAGGGGCCGCTCGCCGACTGGTGGGCGAGCTGGATACTCCACCGGGAGGGCGAGGAGCACCGCAGGCTGCGGCGGCTGATGAACCCGGCCTTCTCCGCCCGGCGGACCGCGGCCCTGCTGCCCCGCTTCCGGGCCCTCGCCACCGAGCTGACGGACGCGTTCGCGGACCGCGGCCACTGCGAGTTCGTCTCGGAGTTCGCCGAACCCTACGCGGCCCGGGTGATCGCCGTGCTCCTCGGCCTGCCGGAGCCGGAGTGGCCGTTCATCGCCCGTGAGTCCGCCGCGCTGGGTCTCGCCATGGGGGTGAACGTCCGCCGGGACGTCGACCGTATCGAGCGGGCCCTCGCCGCGCTGTACGCCTACGCCGACGAGCTGATCGCGGACCGGCGGGGCCGGGAGCGCGACGACTTCGTCTCCCGGCTGGTCCGGGCCACCCGGGAGGGCGACCGGCTCAGCGGTGCCGAACTCCGTGACGGGCTGGTGCTGCTGATCTTCGGTGGCTTCGACACGACCAGCCATCAACTCGGTCTGGCCCTGCGGACCTTTGCCCGCCATCCCGCCCAGTGGCGGCTCCTCGGCGAGCGGCCGGAGCTGGGCGCTCCCGCGGCCGAGGAGGTGATGCGGGTCGATCCCACCGTGCGCTGGATCACCCGGGAGGCGGTGGCGGACTTCAGCTTCCGGGGGCTGGACATCCCGGCCGGAACGACCGTCCAGCTGTGGAGCGAGTCCGCCGGTACCGACCCGCGGGTCCACGGTGCGTACTCCTTCGACATCACCGCCGAACGGGAACCCCACTTCGGTTTCGGCGGCGGAGTCCACCACTGCCTCGGCCACTTCGTCGCCCGCGCCGATATGGCGGAGGCACTGCCGGTGCTCGCCCGGCGGATGCGGGACCTGCGGACCGGCGAGGGCGCCGTCCACCTCCCCGACTCCGGCAACACCGGCCCCGTACGCCTCCCGCTCCTCTTCACCCCCGCTCCCTGACCGGAGTGGGTCCCCTTCCCCGCCGTGCTAACCCTGTGAGGTCTCTTTGAGCACCACCGCGCTCGACCGCCACCGCGAACAGAACACCGACCGGGAGGCCGTGGACGCCTTACGGAAGCGCATCGCCGAGGCCGGGGTGGAGTACATCTACTACCAGACGGTCACCCTCGGCGCCCGGGTGGTGGGCAAGGTCGTTCCCGCGGTCCATCTGGTCCGCAATCTGGAGAAGGGCGTCCAGCTCCACCGGTCCGTCGCGGCCGATATCCAGGCCGACCGGCACGGCACCCTGCTGGGCGGCGGCACCCGGGCCGCCGAGTTCACCGCCCTGCCCGACCTCGACACCTTCGCCGTACTGCCCTGGGACACCGGTGTCGCCCGGTTCTTCTGCCGCACCTACGAGCCGGCGCACCGGCCGGAGTGCGGTGGTGAGCCGTTCGCGGCCGATGTGCGCGGCCATCTGATCCGGCGGCACCGGGAGTTCACCGAGCGGACCGGGCTCGTCCTCCGCTCCGGCTGCGAGCCCGAGGTGACCTGGACCGGGCCCGGTCTGGAGGTGTTCAACCGCCCGGGTGGCTGTCCGGCGTACCAGGTCGAGCAGCTGGAACGCTGCAGGCCCATCTACCGGAAGGTGATCGGCTACGGCCGGGCGATGGGGCTCGACATGATCGAAGGCGACTACGAGGACCCCGGGCAGCTCGAACTGAACTGGATGTACGACCGGGCCGAGCTGACCGCCGACCGGCTGATGACCTTCCGCCAGATCTGCCGTCAGGTCTCCCGCGAACTCGGTCTCACGGTCAGCTTCATGCCCAAGCGCGCCACCGGGGTCATGGGCAACGGCTGCCACCACAACCTCAGCCTCTGGCGCGGCGACGAGAACGTCCTGGCCGAACCCGGCCGCCGGGAACTCCATCTCTCCGAGACCGGACGGCATGTCCTCGGGGGCATCCTGGCCCATGCCGCGGGCGCCATGGCGGTGATGGGATCCACGGTGAACTCGTACAAGAGGTACTGGGACGCCGGACTGTTCGCCCCCGGGGCGATCGACTGGGGGATGGACGACAAGACCTGCACCGTACGGCTGTCCGCCGTCGGCCGTCTTGAGCTGAAGCTCCCGGACGCCATGGTCAACCCGTATCTCTCCCATGCCGTCCTGCTCGCCGCCGTCGCCGACGGCCTGAAGAACCGGATCGACCCCGGGCCGCCGCAGGAGGCCGGGGGCGCGGGCGGGGTCCGGTTCCCCGCGCTGCCCGCGACCCTGGGCGAGGCGCTGACGGCCTTCGCCGGGGACGCCGTGGTCAGGGGCGGGCTGACCGAGGAGACCGCCGAGCTGTATCTCGCGCTGAAGGGCGACGAATGGGCCCGGTTCTGCGCGGCCGTCACCGACTGGGAGCACATGATGTACGCCGACGGCACGCCCTGACCGCGTACAGCGGAGGAGTGCTGCCTTTCGCAACCGCCACTGCCACCGCAACCGCCACCGCGTGATAACTGCGTACGCTGTACCTTTGCTTATCCGAATACTGCGTACGGTGTACCGCACGGTACGCGGCCGAGGCGGCGGAGGTACGGATGACGATCCTGGTGACCGGTGCGACCGGCAATGTCGGACGCCTGGTGGTGAACGAACTGGCCGGGCGCGGGCTGCCGTTGCGGGCCCTGACCCGCGACCCTGCCAAGGCCGCGGCCTTCCCCGCGGGCGCCGAACCCGCCGTCGGCGACCTGGCCCGGCCGGAGAGCCTGGCGGCGGCGCTGGCGGGCGTCGACCGGCTGGTGCTCTTCCCGTACCCCGACACCGCGGAGGAGACCGTCGCCCTGGCGAAGGCGGCCGGGGTGCGGCGGATCGTGGTGCTCTCGTCGGCGGCGGTGACCGGCGGCTACGACACCACGTTCCACCTCCCGGTGGAGCGGGCGGTGGAGGCGTCGGGCCTGGAGTGGACGTTCGTCAGGCCCGGCGAGTTCGCCGCCAACAAGCGTGAGCTGTGGGGCCCTTCGGTCCGGGCGGAGCGTACGGTCTACGACACCGCGCCCGACTGGGCGGCCTCCCCGCTCCACGAGGCGGACGTCGCCGACGCGATCGTCACCGCCCTGCTGGCGGACGGCCACGCCGGGCGGGCGTACACCTTTAACGGCCCGGAGTTCCTCACCGTACGGGAGCAGGCGGCCGTCCTCTCCCGCGAACTGGGTGAGGAGATCCGCGTCGCCGAGGTCACCCCGGAGGAGCTGCGGGAACGCTATCTGGCCCAGGGCGGCTTCGCCGCTGAGGCGGCGGACTTCCTGCTGGGCTTCGAAACGTACGACGGCGAGGACGCGGCCGCCGGCGACACCCCGGAGCCGGAGCTCTCGGACGCCCTGGTGGAGGCCTCGTCGGAGATCGTCACGGGCCGCCCGGCGCGGACCTTCGCGGAGTGGGTGCGGGAGAACGCGGCCGTGTTCCGGTAGAGGGTGGGGCGGGGGCCGCGGTGGAGCGACCCCCGCCCGTATGGCCCCTTCCCTGCTACCGGCTGACCTGGATCAGGGCGTTCGTGCCGCTGCTGCGTCAACCGGCGGCTCGGGTCAGCAGCGCCTCTATACGGGAGCGGACGGACGCGGCCCGGGGGTCGGTATAGAGGGTCAGATGGGTCAGGGCCTCGATCCAGTGGCCACGGGCGGTCTCGGGGTCCTCCGGGTGAACGGCCGCGGCCAGGTGGTCGAGTTCCAGGGCGAGTTGCCAGGTGTCCCCCAGATCACGGTGAACGGCCGCGGCCCGGCGGTGGAAGAGGGTGGCCTCGCCGTGGCGGTCCATCGCCGCATACGTCCGGCCCGTGCCGCGCCAGGCCAGGGCTTCGCGGCTGCGGTCGCCGAGGCGTCGGTAGAGCATGGCGGAGCGCTGGTAGGCGGCCAGGGCGTCGCCGTGCTGGGCGACGGTGCGCTGGATATCGCCGAGGGTGAGGAGCCAGAAGCCTTCCCGGGCGCGGTCTCGGAGGGCGAGCGCGATGTCGAGAGCCTCGTCGATGGAACGCCGGGCGGCATCCGCGTCGCCCTCTTCGAGCCGCAGGGCGGCCGCGATCCGAAGGACGTTGCCTTCACCGCCGCGATTGGCTAGGGACCGGTGCGCGGCAAGCGCCTCCTCGATGACCGAGGCGGCCTCGGGCAGCCGGCCGGCGCTCAGGCGCGTGCTGGCGATGTTGGAGAGCGCGGTGGCGGTTCGTACACCATCTCCCAGGTCTCGGAAAACGGACATGGCCTGCCCGAAATACGTGTCCGCCTGGTCGAGTTCGCGCAGTCGTAGATGGATCAGGCCCATGAGATTGAGCGCCTGGGCCTCGTCGAACCGGCTCTGCGAGCTGCGAGCCAACGTGACGGCTCGCTCCAGAGCGACCAAGCCCTCGGAGAAACCGTTCAGAGCCCTGTGCGCGATGCCCGTGTGGAGGAGCAGCCGTGTCTGCGCTCTCCGGTCCTCTCGTCTTGTCGCTGCCTCCAACCCGATTCGGCTCATTTCCAGCCAGTCCCGTTCCGACGAGGACGTGGGACGTGCGAACCACAGGACGGTGGCCAGCTGCCAAGCCGTCTCGTCCATTCCGTTTCGGGCGGCGTCGCGCACGACGGCGAGGAAGTTGCCCTGTTCCCGTTCGGACCAGTCGATGGCGGCGTTGTAGTCGGTGAAGACGAGGGGTGTGACTTCCGGCAGGGGTTCAGGCAGTGGCAGATGATCCTCTACCGGATAGAGCCACGCCTGGGCGGCGTCAGCGGTGTGGAGGTACCAGCTCAGGACGCGTCGTCGCGCAGCTTGCCTCTGGCCGGACGACTCCTCCGCCTGCGCAAGGTCGATGGCGTACGCGCGTAAGAGGTCGTGGAACTGGAATCGGTCCGGAGCGGTCTGCTCCAGCAGATGGGCCCCGACCAGATCGTCGAGTAGCCGGCGTGTTCGACCGGGTGCGACGTCGCCGAGAGCGGCGGCAGCGGGAAGGCTGAACGCCGCTCCAGGGTGCAGGCCGAGGAGGCGGAAGAGACGGGCCGAGTCCGTGGACAGAGCGCGGTAGGACCAGGTGAAGACCGAACGGATGGCTTCGGCCTCGTCATCGATGCCGGTACTGAGGGCGTCCCAGAGGGCGGATTCGTCCCGCAGATCGCTGATGAGTTCGTCGAGCCGCATGTGCGGGTGGCTGGCGGCCCGTTCGGCGGCGATCCGCAGGGCAAGCGGCAGACGGGCGCACAGGTGCGCCAGTTCTGCGAGTCTGTCGCCGTCGTCCTCGGGTCGATAGCCCCTCGTGACCGCGCGCAGCAGAGCGACTGCCTCGGGCTCCGGAAGCGTGCCGAGGGTGATCCTCCGGGCGCCGTCACGCACTGAGAGGCCCGCCAGGCGGCTGCGGCTGGTGACCACGACGAGGCTGTCTCCTCCGCCGGGGAGCAGCGGCCGGACTTGGCTGACCGTGGCCGCGTTGTCCAGGAGGATCAGGACCCGGCGGTCGGCGATCAGTGAGCGGTACATCGCTGCCGCGTCGTCGACGTCTTGGGGCACGTCGGCCGGGGCCACGCCCAGGGCCCGCAGGAAGCGCTGAAGCGCCTGCGCGGCCGTGACCGGTTCTCCGGGGTCGTACCCGCGGAGGTTGACGAAGAGCTGGCCGTCGGGGAACTGGTCCTTGACCTGGTGCGCCCAGTGCAGGACCAGCGAGGTTTTGCCCGCGCCCGCCGTGCCGGCCACCACGTGAACGGAGACGACGACGCGTCCGCCGTTTTGGTCGGCGAGCACCGCGTTCAGCTGTCCCAGCTCGTGGGAGCGGTTGACGAAGGTGTTCACGTCGGCCGGGAGCTGGCGTGGGACGGGCCCTGACGGCCCCCGGGCGGCGGCCTGGTGGAAGTGGATGTCACCGGTGACGCTCCCGGCCTGCACGACATCGCGAGACGATCCGGAAAGGTCGTTCTGCGAGTCTCCGGGGCGTCTGCTGTCCTCTGTGGGCACGTCGACCGATGTGCCTTCGTCAGGCCGCGGGCGGCGGAGGCAGTTCGGCCACGGCACGCTCGAAGTACGCCTGGACGTCCTCCGCAGCCGCGTACAGTTCCCGCAGGTACTCCGCCCAGGTCCGCACGGTGCCGGGATCGGTGAAGCGGATCGCCCCGTCCGGTCGACCAGCAGCCGTGTACCGCACCCGGTAGAGAGCCCGACCGTCCAGAAGGTTCAACTCCGGCAGCACCGCATCGCTCTCCGCTGCGGCCACCAAGGGAGCAGGCAGGACGCGAACGGAATGCTCGCATTCCGCGCTCAGCCGTAGCCAGTGCAGCTCCCACTGCACATACGGCGTCAGCGGCTCCTCAACTACGCGAATACGGTGAAAGACCGCCCCGCGCGATGCTTCGTCCCTGGCCTTTCGGACCAAGGCGTCACGCTCGGCCTCGAACAGCCGCAACACTGCCGGCCAGTCCCCCTGACGCAGCGCCTCCCGGCTGTCGTCGTTCGTCTCCTCGAAGTGCTGCAACCGCTCCAGTTTCCAGGACTCCCCGTCGCGGATGACCGCGCGCCGCTCCCGGAAGTCATGCTTGTAGTCCTCACGTGTGAGCCGCTCACCCAGCTCGTCCGGGAGTTCAGGAGCGAGGAGATCAAGCATCGGGAATGTCCACCTTCGCCGCACTCAGCATGTTGCCGGGGATGACGACCAGCCGCTCGTCCGGCCCAAGGTTCACCTCGCCCGGCAGGCACGACCGGTAGTGCGCGGTGAGATCGCGGCCGATCACGGCAATGTCACCGTTGCTCAGCTGCCAGATGTCCGGGCACTCGTCGTCGTCCTTGGAGTTGCCCAGCTCCGTCGCCGACTTACCGAGGCGCTTGACGAATAACGCAGACGGATCGGCTTCCCATGCGCGGGCCACGGCTGCCTCCGGTATCCACGGCATTACTGACAGTGGCCTCAAGGGTACCGGGCATACCCTGAATGGGGACATCAGGGGACCCGGCCTCCTGCGTCGACGGCATCCGAACCTTGGGCCGCCCGGGACGGCCCAAGGGCCAACCGAAGCGCCTTCAACTCTCACGCGAGGGAGGAACTCCCGGACGGTTGAAGGTGATGCCGGAGAAGTCCCGGCCCTGGATCACCGGACCATGCTGGGTACCGCCGCTGACCGTGTTGGTCACCGAGCCTTCAACCAACGCTGGAACCCGGCCGCGCCATGAGTCCAGCGCGGCAGCGAACTCCGGGTCAACGGCAGCCCGCGCGGCGAGGGCACCACTCAACGCTTCTGCCCGTGCCTGTTCGCCCGGCGTCTCGCTCAGCGCCATCAACTCGGCCTCCCCGGGTGCCGGGGTTCCCACCTGCCTGCTGAACGGTCTCCGCACCAACTCGCACAGCGACGCCCATGCCTGCCGCCCCAGCTCGCCCCCGGCCCCGCCTGCCAGCGCCGTCAACACTCCCACCGATACCGGATCCAAGACGTCTCCTCGACTGCGCGTTTCCGGTTTCACTTCTACTGACCCACGGTAGAGGCGCAACACTCCTCACCACAGCCCGAATGCTGGGACAGCGCAGAACGCGGGGGCCGTGATGTGCGGCCCCCGCGTCTACTGGTCGGTGTGTGTCAGTGGCGTCAGCAGTACAGGTTGGCTCCGGTCGGGACGCCCAGCAGCTGGGTGAAGCGGGTGTAGTTGTTCACCCGGCTCTGCACCTGGGCCGGGTTGCCGCCGTTGCACTCCAGCGATCCGTTGATCGACCAGATCGTCTGGCCGAATCCGGCCCCGTTCACCATCGCGGCGTGACCGGTCATCGTGCCCGGGCCGGACTGGGTGTTCCAGTACCAGAGGGCGGTCTTCCAGGCGACGGCCGCGTCGGTCTGGACGAGCGACGGGTTCTGGAGCAGGTTGATGCCGAGGGCGTCACCGGCGGCCTTGTAGTTGAAGTTCCAGCTCAGCTGGATGGGGCCGCGGCCGTAGTAGGCGGCCTGGCCGGCCGGGCAGCCGTAGGGCTGGTTGCGGTCGCAGTAGTGCGGGTAGTTCGCCGTGTTCTGCTCGACGATGTAGTACAGCCCGCCGGTCTCGTGACTGATGTTCGCGAGGAAGGCCGCGGCCTCCTGCTTCTTGAGCGTCTCGCTGCCGGTGTTGGCGAACCCCGGGTAGGCGCTGAGCGCGGCCGTCAGCCCGGCGTAGGTGTAGAAGGGGTTCCGGTTCGGGAACATCTGGTTGAACTGCGCCTCGGTGACCACGAAGGGTCCGGGCTCGCCCGGGTTCTCGTTGCCGGGGCTACAGGTGTACGGGTTCCAGAACCAGGTGCTGACGGTGGGGTCGTAGCCCGGGTTCGCGTGCTCCGCGATGTAGTAGTTCCCGTCCCGGTACTTCACGATCGCGCCGACGTTGTAATAGGTGCCCTGCTGCCAGTTGGGGGCCGTGGTGCACGCGTCGGCGGCGGCCGCGGTCTTGGCCTTGGGGGTGGCGGCGGCCGCGCTGTTCGGGACGAGCCCGATGGTGACCAGACCTGCCGTGGCGGTGACGGCGACGACAAGCGCCTTGAGGCGGTCGCGGGTGCGCTGAGTAAGCACGAGTAGTCCTCCTCCGTGCTTCAACAGCCGTGTGCGGAACGGAGCGTGGGGGCTCGTGGGGGTTCCGGACCGGCTGTGGTGTGGGGGTTGTTGTGCCCTCACACTGAGCGCTCGGGCGCGGCCGAGTCAAGGTATAGACCAATCGAATGTTCCGTGATGGAACGTTAATTGGCCACGGCGGGAGGGGCGGCCGCGAAGGCCTGCCAGGCGGCGGGGGAGACGGCGAAGGTGGGGCCGTCGGGGACCTTGGAGTCGCGGACGTGGACGGCGGAGGGGTGGGTGGCGACCTCGATGCAGTTGGTGCCGGGCTCGCCAGTGCTGTAGCTGGACTTGCGCCAGTCATGAGCGACTTCGACGCAGTTGCTGCCGGGCTCATCGCTGCTGTAGCTGGACTTGAACCACTCCAGTGCGGTGCTCATTGGTCTCCTAGCAACCGGTCCAGGAAGCCCCTTGTGTCATGTGGAGTGAGGGCTTGGGACCGCAGCATCCCATACTTCTGCTCCAGGATGCCGACCTCGCCGGGTTCGCCGATCAGTTGACTGCCGCGTTGGGTTTCGGTGTACGCGAGGTGCTGGTGGTCCGGGGTCACCAACAGGACGAACGGGCCTGCGAGACCGGCGTGGCCGGACGTACCGAGCGGCATGATCTGAAGAGTGACCCCCGGTAGATCCGTGCATGCCCGGAGATGCTGCAAGGTCGCCTTGTGGGTCGCGCGTCCACCGATGCGATCTGTCAGCACCGATTCCGAGAAGATGAAGCTGACCGGGGTCGGAATCCTGCGGTGCAGGACCATCTGGCGCTCCACCCGGGCGGAGACTTCATTCTCAATCTGATCCTCGGGCATCAAGGGCACTCGGCAGCGGAAGAGGGCGCGTGCGTACTCCGGAGTCTGGAGGAGACCTGGCAGGATCTGCGCCTCGTAGAAGGAGAGCGCAATCGCGTCCCGCTCCACGTCCATGTACTGGTCCGCCCACGCCGGAATCATGTCGATCTCAGGCATGTTCTGTACCGCCACCGTCAATGCACCCTTGGTCTCCAGCAGCACATCCAGTCTCTCCGCGATGTCGAGTTTCAGGGGTCGGCGCCCCTGCTCAATCGACGCCAAGGTCTCCAGGCTGATGTCGAGTCGTTCCGCAAGCCGCTCCTGGGTAAGCCCCGCGCACCTGCGGAAGAGAGCTACCTGCTGGCCGACTAGCCTGAGTGCGGACGCATTCCTCCGCTGCTGTTTCCTGGTGTACATACCTCATCAACTCCCCTACCTATGAGGGGAGTCACGCCCTGCGTACCCGTACAAATGAAATGTACGGGTGGACCCACTGCATTCCAGGGTTCACCGCCCGCCACGATCCCGCCATGAACGTGCTCTCCCCACCCCCCTCCTTCCCCGTCCTCCGCGAGCGCTTCTACCCCCGCGCCCGCCAGACTGTCCCGGCCGCACGGGAGTTCGTCCGGAGCGTGGTCCGGGACTGGGTGCCGGCCGCGCGGCTGGACGATGTGCTGGTCTGTGTCAGTGAGCTGTCCACCAATGCCGTACGGCACGGCGTACCGCCCGGCCGGGGCTACCGGATCCGGGTCTGCCGCTTCCCGGACGGTCTGCTGCGGATCGAGGTCCACGACAGCGGTGACGCATTTCTTCTGCCCTCCCTCCCGGAGCCCGTCACCGAGACCGAGGAGGAGTCGGGGCGGGGGCTGCTGATCGTGGATGCCCTGGCCGACAAGTGGGGCGTCGGGGAGCGGCTGCCGGGGAAGGTCGTGTGGTGCGAGTTCGCCGGGGAAGTCAGCGGCGCGGGGTGATCAGATCGGGCAGGCGGGTGAGGCCGTCGGCGCCGTAGCCCTCCTCGACCGCGCGGTCGATCAGACGCTCCAGGGGCTGGAAGAACTCCGTGGTGACGCCCTCGTCGGAGAGGGTGTTCATGAGGTTCGGCAGGGCGGCCTGGTTGACCGCGAGGCTGGAGACGTCGGTGAGATGGTCGCCGGAGTCCAGGGCCTCCGCCTCCTCCGTGATGGACTGCGCCATGGCGTTGAGCCAGTCCCGCAACGGCTCCGCGATCTCCTTCGCCGGGATACCGGCCGCCCTGGCCAGGGCGAAGGCGTGCATGGTGCCGATGCCCTGGCCGTACATGGCGATGAGCAGCGCGAAGTCGTGCAGGGCTGCCCGCCCGGCGTCCTCGCCGACGTACCGTGCGCCGCCCAGGGCGCGGAAGGTGTCCTCGTACTCCTCGAACACCTTGCGGTCGCCGCTGTAGAAGACGTACGCGTGCGGTCCGGCGATCATCTGTGGGATCGCCATGATCCCGCCGTCGAGATAGCGGGCGCCGTGCTCCGCGGCCCAGGCGGCCAGCTCGCGGCCCTGGGCGGGGGTGCCGTTGGTGAGGTTGGCGACCGTACGGCCGCGGAGGTCGCCCTTGACGGTTTCCAGCAGGTCCCGGACGTTGTCGTTGGTGGTCAGCACGAAGACGAGCAGCTCGCTCGCGGCGACCGCCCCGGCCGCGTCCGCGGCGGCCTCCGCGCCCTGCGCGACCAGCGGACCGGTCTTCGCGGCGGTGCGGTTCCAGACGGTGACCTGGTGCCCGGCCTTCAGGAAGGCGGTGGCGAGGGCCGATCCCATCATGCCGAGACCCAGGACGGAGACGGCGGGTTTGGTGGCAGACATGAGGGTTCTCCCTGGGAAAGTGAGGTGGAGGGGCTTCCTGATCGGATAACCCCATCCTCGATTCCCGAAATCCCCCTCACAAGTACCGACTTATTAGTGGGCTACTTACCGAAAGGTGAGTAACATGCCTGGGAATTACGGCGGGAGGAGCCTGTCAGCCCTGGGCTTCCTCCCTCCGGTCCGGTCCCGGTGCCACCGTCTCCGTGGACTCGTCGGCATCGGCCGACTGCACCGGGAGACGTACGGCGATCAGATCGCCGACACCTGCGACCTCGTTCAACGCGTCGGCCAGCGCCAGCATCACCCGGCGTACCCCTTCGAGCTCCTCGCGCAGCTCGGCGGAGCGTGCCCAGCGGCGCTCGTGCGCCACGGGGTCGACAAGGTCCGAACGGAGACTCTCATGAGCGGTGAGAAGGGGATGCCACTTGCTGAGCAGCGGCCGGACGCAGAGATTGAGCACGGTCACCGCCAGTGCCCCGAACGTCACCTGGCCGGCCGGGACCCGCGGAGCGACCGCCGGGCCGTAGCGGCGCAGGATGTCCCGTGTCGTACCGAAGACGGTGTAGAGGGACGACAGAGCTTCCCGCAACAACCCTTCGTTCTCGTCGAGTTCCACCACCGAGATGCGGGTGGCCAGCTCGACGTACAGCTCCCAGGCCGCGTCCCGTTCGGCCTCGTCCGGTTCCCAGACCCCGGATATCTCGCCCACCAGCGGGATCGCCAGCTTCACACTGACCTGGCGGGGGATGAAGGCGCTGCTCCGGCCCCCGGTCCGCCTCTGCCTCTGACGCATATCCACAACCTTCCCTGCGGCCGAACCTGGCATGTCACTCTATGAGTTGGTGCGACTCGCACAAGTGCTGTCCATGCCGGGGGGATGGATGAAGAGGGACGGCTTCATTTCGTACAGCCACAAACGGGACATCGAGCTGGCCCAGGCTTTGCAGCGGGGGTTGCAGCAGTTGGCCCGGCCGTGGACGAGACGGTCTGTCATCAGTGTCTTCCGGGACACGACGAGCCTCTCCGCCAATCACGACCTGTGGTCGTCGATCCTCAAGGAGCTGGAACAGACCCGGTACTTCATCTATCTGGCCTCGCCGGAGGCGGCGCAGTCGCGCTGGGTCCGCAAAGAGATCCAGTTCTGGCTGGAGCACCGTCCCCTGGACCGTTTCCTGATCGCGGTCAGTTCGGGGGACGTGGTGTGGGACCAGGAAGCCGGGGACTTCGACTGGGGGCGGACGGACGCCCTGCCCGAGCTGCTGCGGGGCAAGTTCACCACCGAACCGCTGTGGGTGGACCTCACCCGGATCCGGGAGGGCGCGAAGTACTCGCTGCGCCAGGCGGAGTTCCGGGACGCGGTCGGGACCCTGGCGGCGCCGCTGCACGGAGTCGGCAAGGACGAACTCGACAGCGAGGACATCCGGCAGCACCGTCTCTCGGCCCGGCTGCGGCGCGGTGCGATCTCGGGCCTGGTGGTGCTGCTGGTGACCGCCCTGGCAGCGGGCGGGATTGCCTTACAGCAGCGGAACGAGGCGCTGGACCGGGCGCGCACCTCGGCCTCGCAGGCGCTGGCGGCCCGGGCGCTGGAGACGCTGGACGCCGATCCGCGGAAGGCGGCGCAGTTCGCGCTGTACGCGGAGAAGGTCAAGCCCACGGCGGACTCGGCGCAGGCACTGGCGGCGACCGTGGCGGCGAACAGCAATGTGGTGGGACACCTGAAAGCCGGTTCCGACGCGGTGAGCCTGGAACTCGGCTCCCGGTCCCGGCCACCGGCCCAGGTGGCGATCAGCCGCGACGGCGGAATGCTCGCCTACTACGCGGCCTTCGGTTCCGGCGCATTGCATCTGTACGACCTGAAGGCTCAGCGGCCTCTGAAGACCATTCCGGCAGAGATCAACGAGTTGGTCGGAGGGGAACTCGAACTGAGTTCAGACGGTGATGTTGTCGCCGTGGAGGGGCTCAAGCACCAGGTCGAGATATGGGATGTGCGCAGGGGGCGGCTGCTGCGCACCGCGACCATGGGAGATCCCGAGGAACTCAGCAATGCTCAGAAGGGCCTGAGGGCGATGGCCCTCTCCGCCGACGGTCGTCGGCTTGCCACGGCACAGGCCACGTCCGGCACTGATCAGCTCCTCATCAGCATCCTGGACATCGCCACGGGGAAGCTGATCCACGAGGCGCCCACGGGATCCGATTCGGTGCATGTAGGGCTCGGCTTCGTGAACGGGAGCCACCGACTGCTCGCGGTGGATGCCAAGGTGGGTTCGACCCGCATTCATGACCCGGCGCATGGGACCTGGAGTGTGCCCAGAGAGCTGCGCGGGTACCCGGCAAGCCCCGGAGAGGTGGATGTGGACCTTTCCTCCGGGGCCGGACAGGCCGCGATCCGGGCGGAGAACGGCTGGGTGCAGATCTGGGACCTCGTCAGTGGAAGACGGGTCGCCTCCTCAGCGGCGGACGTCCCCGACCGGATCGTTCTTCCGCGGCCCGGTGTGCGTTTTCTCGTCGGGGCCCAGGGCGGGACAGTGACGCTGTACGACCGGAAGCTGGCGCGGGAACGGGTACTCGGTGCCTTCAGTTTCTCAGTGCAGAACCTCGCGGTCTCCGGAGACGGGAAGTGGGTGGCTGCCGGGTCCGACGACGGAGCGATCTCCCTTTTCTCGACGGACTCGCGCCGGGACGGGGTGATGCTCCCGAACGGCGGCGGACTGACGGCGGGGGAGCTGTCCTCGGACGGCAGGGTCGCTTTCCGTGCCGTGCGGGGCAAGCCGTTGGATGTCTGGGTTGTTGGCAAGGGCAGGACCGGGCTCACCAAGGTGGGGCGGATACCGAAGGCTGTGAGCCGGCTGGGTTCGATCGCCGTGGCCGTCACGTCCGACGGGTCGCGCGCGGCGCTGCTCCACGACGGCGAGCTGACGGTATGGAATCTCCGAACCGGCAGCCGGATCGGGAGACCAGTGTCCTTCGGCTCGTTTGCCACGGGCTTCGGCTCGGAGCTCTCCTTCCTGGCGGATGACGTGCATCTGGCGGGTGTCTGGGAGCAAGGTGTACTGATCGTCGACTCGCGGACCGGAGAGATCCGGCAGAAGGTGTCCGACGACACGAACTTCACCCAGCTTGCGGTCAGTGGCGATCGCAGGCGCGTGCTGCTGCTGTACATGACGGCGGGCGAGGTCTCGGTCTGGCGACTGACCGACGACGGACGCCTGGAGAAGATCCGCACGGTGAATTACGACCTCGACCGCGCCAGTGCCTCGCTGAGCCACGGGGGCGAGAAGGTGGCGGTGATGGCCGGAGACAACGTGATTCGTTTCATCGACGTCGGCTCGGGTCGGATCACCGAGGGCGCCGTGCTGTCGCAGGTCGGGTACGGGCCACTGGTGTTCAGCCGCGATACCCGGATAGCGGCTCGGGCGTTCAGCACCCGTGACGGTGCCGGGGTGCGGTTCTGGGACACGGGCAGCGGTGACGTGCTCGGGACCTGGCCCATGAAGCTCCGCGCCCCCGGTGCCGGGGCGGCGCCCCGGGCGGACAGGCTCACCGGCGAGGTCGATTTGCAACTCGCTCCGGCTCCGGAGGGCGGGTTTCTTGCCCTGGGCATCGACGGCTCCCTGGTCCGGCGAAGCCTGGATCCGGACGACTGGCGCCGGGAGCTGTGCGCCCTGGCGCCGGATCCACTGGCGAAGGCCGAGTACGAACGGTATCTCGGTGATCTCTCGGTGGGCCGCCCCTGCCCGGCCTGAGGCTCTCCCGCACCGGCTGGCGAGGGCGGGCGGCCCGGCGCACTCTGGGAGGTGGACAAGGGTGGAGGTGGTCCGTCATGCACGCGCAGACGCTCGTCGGGTGGCATGTCGAGATGGAGTTCCGTGAGGACGGCGACCGGACCAGGGCCGCCGCGATGGTCCGGCTGTCGGACGGGACCGAGATCAGAGGGCACGGGAACGCGCAGCGGCATCCTTCGGACGCGGAGCAGTTGCGGGTCGGGGAGGAGATCGCCGGGGCGCGGGCCCTGATGGAGATCGCCTCGCAGTTGTTGCAGAAGGCGCATTACGAGATCGACGAGGCGTCCGGGCGGACCTCGCATCCGCTGACCTGACCTGACCTGACCTGACCTGACCCGACCCCGGCCTGACCGATGGCCGAACGGCGGGGGTTCGTCACCCTCGGTGCATCAGGAGATACGACAGGGCCGGGGCGGCACCGCGCGATGCGGTGCCGCCCCGGCCCTGTGCTGCGGTAGCCGTCAGAGGCGCTCGGGGGTACGGATCCCCAGCAGCGCCATGCCCTGCTTCAGGGTGCGGCCGGTCAGGTCCACCAGGAAGAGGCGGTTCTCGACCAGCTCCGGCGCGTTGTCCGCGCTGAGGACCTGGCACTTGTCGTAGAAGGTCGTCAGGTGGGAGGCGAGCTGGTAGAGGTACGCGGCCAGCTTGTGCGGCTCGTAGGAGGCGGCGACCTCCGTGAGCACCTCGCCGAACTGGTCGACGTGGAGCGCGAGGGCCCGCTCGGCCGGGTGCAGCTCCAGCTCCGGGTGGGCGGCCGGCTTCGCGTCGCCCGCCTTGCGGAGGATGGACCGGATCCGGGCGTACGCGTACTGGAGGTAGACGGACGTGTCGCCGTTGAGTGACACCATCTGGTCCAGGTCGAACTTGTAGTCCCGGACGGCGGACGTCGACAGGTCGGCGTACTTGATGGCGCCGATGCCGACGTACCGGCCGTTCTCGACGATCTCGTCCTCGCCGAGCCCGACCTTCTCCGCCTTCTCCCGCACCACGGCCGTGGCCCGGTCGACGGCCTCGTCGAGCAGCTCCTCCAGCTTGACCGTCTTGCCCTCACGGGTCTTGAACGGCTTGCCGTCGGCGCCCAGGACCGTACCGAAGGCGAGCTGGAAGGCATGGACGTCGTCCGTCAGCCAGCCGGCCCGGCGCGCGGTCTCGAAGACCATCTTGAAGTGCATCGACTGCCGGACGTCGACCACATAGACCAGCTTGTCGGCCTTCAGCTCGCCGACCCGGTTGCGGATGGCCGACAGGTCGGTGGCCGCATAGCCGAAACCGCCGTTCGACTTCTGGACGATCAGCGGAGTCGGCTCGCCGTCCGGGCCCTTGATGGAGTCGAAGAAGACGCAGAGCGCACCGTCGGAGCGGACCGCGACCCCGGACTCCTCCAGGATCCGGCAGGTCTCCGCGAGCATGTCGTTGTACCCGGACTCGCCGACGATGTCCTCGTCGGCGATCTCCATGTCGAGCTTCTCGAAGACGGAGTGGAAGTAGATCTTCGACTCGTCGACGAAGCGCTGCCACATGGCGAGCGTCGCCGGATCGCCGGACTGGAGGGCGACCACCCGGTCCCGGGAGCGGGCCTTGAACTCCTCGTCGGCGTCGAAGTGCGCCCGGGCCGCCTTGTAGAGGCGGTCGAGGGAGGACATGGCCTGCTCGCCGGAGATCTCCTCGCCCGCCTGGTGGTCCAGCTCGTGCGGGTGCTCGTCGAGGTACTGGATGAGCATGCCGAACTGGGTTCCCCAGTCGCCGATGTGGTGGCGGCTGATCACCTTCTCGCCGGTGAATTCCAGGATCTTCACCATCGCCGCGCCGATCACGGCGGAGCGGAGGTGGCCGACGTGCATCTCCTTGGCCACATTGGGCTGGGCCCAGTCGACGACGGTCGTCCCGGGGGCGTCGGCGTACGCCACCCCGAGCCGGTCGTCGGCGGCGCGGGCGGCCAGCGTCTCGATGATCGCCGCGTCGGTGAGCGTGATGTTGAGGAAGCCGGGGCCGGAGACCTCGACCTCCCGCAGCACCTGGTCACTCTCCGTACCCAGGGCGTCGACGACCTTGACCGCCAGCTCCCGGGGGTTGCCCTTGAGCTGCTTGGCGAGCGCCAGGATGCCGTTGGCCTGGAAGTCGGCCCGGTCGCTTCGTCGCAGCAGCGGGTCGGCGGAACCGGCCTCCGGCAGGGCTGCCGAGAGGGCGTTCGACAGACGCTGCTGCACGTTCGACGCGAGGGAAGGGACCGAGGCCATGAGCTTCCGTTTCTGAGACTGGGGTGGGTGTGCGCGCCGTCCGCGCGCCGCCGGGGCCGCGTCCGGGGACGGGGTCCGGCAGGCCCAGTGTCCCACGCGGCGAAGATCGTCTCCGCCGGTATTCGGGTGGGCGCGGGCAACGCCGGGCCGGTACGTTCCGTCTGGGAGAATGAGGGCACCCGGCGTGGGAGCCGAGGCAGGCGCCGCCGGGGAAAGCCGACGTGGAAGAAGGACGTAAGGACGTGCCGACCGTGGCTCAGAGCACCACCGAGACCGACTGGGTCTCCCGTTTCGCAGACGAGGTCATCGCGGATTCGGAGCGGCGTGCCCCGGGCAAACGAATCGTCGTCGCGTCCGGGATCTCCCCCTCCGGGCCGATCCACCTGGGCAACCTCCGCGAGGTCATGACCCCGCACCTGGTCGCCGACGAGATCCGCCGCCGCGGCCACGAGGTCCGGCATCTGATCTCCTGGGACGACTACGACCGTTTTCGGAAGGTCCCGCTCGGCATCGAGGGCGTCGACGACTCCTGGCACGAGCACATCGGCCGCCCGCTGACCTCGGTGCCCGCGCCCAAGGGCTCCGCCCACCCGAACTGGGCCGAGCACTTCAAGGCCGTGCTGATCACGTCCCTCGCCGAGCTGGGCGTGGTCTACGAGGGCATCAGCCAGACCGAGAAGTACACCTCGGGCGCGTACCGCGAGCAGATCCTGCTGGCCATGCGGCACCGCGGGGACATCGACGAGATCCTGGGCCGCTACCGCACCAAGAAGGGCGCGGGCGGCGCGAAGAAGTCGCAGAAGCCGGTCGACGAGGCCGAGCTGGAGGCCGCCGAGGGCTCCGGCGCGGCGAACGAGGACGACGGTACGGGTTCGGCCGGCTACTTCCCGTACAAGCCGTACTGCGGTGGCTGCAACCGCGACCTGACCGTCGTCACCGCCTACGACGACGACACCACCGAGCTGACGTACAACTGCACCTCCTGCGGTTTCAGCGAGACCGTCCGGCTGGCCGAGTTCGACCGCGGCAAGCTGGTGTGGAAGGTCGACTGGCCGATGCGCTGGGCGTACGAGGGCGTGGTCTTCGAGCCGTCCGGCGTCGACCACTCCTCGCCGGGCTCCTCCTTCCAGGTGGGCGAGTTCATCTGCCCGCTGTTCGGCTGGGAGCGGCCGATCGGCCCGATGTACGCGTTCGTCGGCATCAGCGGCATGGCGAAGATGTCCTCCTCCAAGGGCGGGGTCCCGACCCCGGCGGACGCCTTGAAGATCATGGAGGCGCCGCTGCTGCGCTGGCTGTACGCGCGCCGCCGCCCCAACCAGTCGTTCAAGATCGCCTTCGACCAGGAGATCCAGCGGCTGTACGACGAGTGGGACCGGCTCGCGGCCAAGGTCGCCGACGGCTCCGTGCTGCCGGCCGACGCGGCGGCGTACAGCCGGGCCGTACGCACCGCGGAGGGCGAGCTTCCGGCCACGCCGCGGCCGATGCCGTACCGCACCCTGGCCTCCGTCGTCGACATCACCGCCGGACACGACGAGCAGACCATCCGCATCCTCAGCGAGCTGGACCCGGCGAACCCGGTCGGCTCCCTGGACGAGGTCCGGCCGCGGCTGGACCGCGCGGAGAACTGGATCACCACGCAGGTCCCGGCGGACGCCCGTACGGTCGTCCGCTCCGCCCCCGACGCGGAACTCCTCGCCTCCCTGGACGCCGACGCCCGCCGCTCCCTGGAGCTGCTGGTCGAGGGCCTGGACTCGCACTGGTCCCTGGAGGGCCTGACGACCCTGGTCTACGGCGTTCCGAAGGTGATGGCGGGCCTGGACCCGGAGGCCAAGCCGACCCCGGAGCTGAAGGTCGCGCAGCGGGAGTTCTTCGCCCTGCTGTACCGGCTGCTGGTGACCCGCGAGACGGGGCCGCGCCTGCCGACGCTGCTGCTGGCGGTGGGGGCGGAGCGGGTCCGGAAGCTGGTCGCGGCGTAGGCGTCCGGGCCGGAGAGATACGGGCGGAGGGCCCGGGAGCAGATGCTTCCGGGCCCTCCGGCGTGTGCGGGCTCTCGATGACGTACGGGGCCGGGGTTACCCAAGTCGTTTCATCCGCTGCCAGCCGGCGCCGATGACGGTGGCCGGGCCACCGCCGGTCGGGGTGCTCGCATAGAAGCGGAGGCTGCCGTCGGAGGTGGTGGCCCAGATGTCCGGGACCTTGTTGTCGTTGACGTCCGGGGTGCCCAGCATCATCGGGATGGCGGCGGTGGTCCAGGCGATGCCATAGAGCGCGTCCGACCCGTTCAGCGAGGCCGCGGCGGTGGACAGCGAGGCGAGGTCGGTGCCGCCGCCGGAGGCGGGTTTGCCGTGCCGGAGCATCAGGTTGCCGTTGCTGCTCGCGGCGAAGGACCGGTACACCAGATCGGCGGTGCCGTCGTTGTTGAAGTCGCCGACATTGACGATGTCGCGCTCGGTCCAGTTCTCGGCGAAGCGGAACGCGCTGGTGAACGCGGAGCCGGTATAGCCGCCGAAGACCCACAGGGCGTCGCCCGCGGTGACGAACAGTTCGGGGCGCCGGTCGCCGCTGATATCGCCGACGGCGAGGATCTGAGTGAAGGCCGACGGCGCGGGCACGGCGGCGTCCACGGTCATATGGGCCTCGACGCGCTTGGAGACGTCGACGCTGCCGTAGCCGTCACCGCGGTAGATGTAGAGCTTCCCGTCGGGCATCCGGGCCACCAGGTCCTGGATGCCGTCGCCGCCGGTGAAGTCGCCGTTGTGGGTGATCAGCGCCGCGTTGTTCCCGGTCGTGTCGGTCCAGTGGTAGCCGTAGTCGGGCTTGCCGTCCTCGTCCTCGTCCGTGTCGATCGGCCGGCCGTCGTCATGGGCGGCCGCCATGGACGCGTCCATCTCTCCGCTCAGCTCCGACGGGAAGAGCCGCAGATCGCCGTTGCCGTCGATGGCGTACAGATCGGGGATCTTGTCGCCGGTGACATCGCCCGGGGAGTCCGCCTTCTCGCCCGGTGTGACGTAGTGGAGGTACTTGGTCGCGGTCAGGGACATGTTTCCCGCGGTGTCGGCGGCCTTCACATAGAGGACGTTCGGCCCGGCGTTGGGCGGCTTGAGGGTGACGCCCGCCGCGCCCTGGGCGAGAGTGGCGCTGCGTTCGGCGACGTAGGCCTCACGGTTGAAGGACCAGTAGAACTTGTCCGTTCCGGCACCGCCGGTGGCGCCGGGCTTGAGGACGAACTTCCCTCCGGTGTTGAACCGTACGGTGCTCCACTTGCCGCCCGTTCCGTCGTCCTCGGGGAAGTCCGTGGATTCGACGTCGGGGGAGCTGGGCGCGGTGTCGTCGTAGACGAAGCCGCAGGTGACGGTTCCGGGTGGGGCATAGGTGGAGGAGACGCCCGCGGCGTCGACGGCCTTCACATGCCAGAAGTAGGTTCTGCCGTTGGCGAATCTGGACTTGTCGACGGGGATGTCGGCACGGCCCAGTGAGGTGACCGTCCGGGCGGTGTCGACGATCTTGTTGGCGCTGTTGCCGGACAGCCAGAGCTGGAAGTGGAGGGACTGGAGGTCGCCGTCCGGGTCGGAACTGGCCGCGGCGAAGGTCAGATTGCCCTTGCCGTAGGTGGTGTACGGGCTGGTGGTGTCGCAGGCCTTGCCGTTGACGGTGAGGCTGGTGGGCTCCCTGGGCGGCCGGGTGTACTCCATGGTGAGCTGCGGGGCGGAGGCGCCTTCGGCGGCGAACTTCTTCCAGGAACTGGCCGAGCCCTCGTTGCCCGCGCGCATGCCGATGACCAGCTTGGTCTCACCGGCATTGGCCGCGACGCTCTGGGCGATGGCCCGGCCGTCGTAGGTGACATAGGCGTCGGGGCAGGAGGAGTTCCAGCCGTGGGCGAAGCTCTTGGAGCCGATCAGCGAACGGGTGCCGGGCTGGTTGTTCCAGGTGGTGGCGGGTGAGATGTCGTTGGTATGGAGCAGTTCCATCTCGGTCGGGGTGCACGACCAGGAGTACGTCTCGCGGAAGCGGAAGGAGGCGCTGGAGATCCGGGCGCCCTTGATGCTGCTCTTCCAAGTGAGGCGGTAGAAGGTTCGGGACAGGCCGCGGGTGGTCGACTCCCAGCCGACCCGGCCTTCGGTGGTGCCGGAGTTGAAGTTGGCGCCGTCCCAGAAGCTGGTGGACGGATAGGTCTCGTAGGCGGTGGTCCAGGCCGCGGACTTCCCGTACAGCGGCGGGTCGATGAAAACCGGGTAGACGGTGTCCTTGCCGGTCAGCAACTTCCGGTCGGGTATGACGGAGAGGACTGCGGCGCCGGTGCCGCCGCCGGTCAGCGAGGCATCGGCGGGCGCCCGCTGCCCGCCGGACTGCGGGCCGGCCAGCCCGGACAGGGCCGGTGTTCCCTTCGCCCCGGGGTCCGGCGGAGCCTCGCCCTGGGTGATGTCCTGTTTGCCACCGGAGTCCCACATAAAGGGGGTGGGCGAGCCGCCGACCTCGGTGCCGCGGGGGTCCTTCACGGACAGGACGTCATTGCGGTCGTCGAGGGAGAAGGTGAGCTCGGGCGAGGTGAGCCGGTACGAGATCTTCGCCAGCGCCGGGTCGGCCGCGGCCTTCGCGTTGTGGACCACCAGAACATGGGTGAAGCCGGTGTCCCGGGCGGTGAGCATCAGATCCACGCCATCCAGGACGCCGCGGTAGAGCGCACTGGCACCGTTGACCTCGGGCTCCGGCAGCGGGCCCGGCCAGCCGACGGTCAGGTCGCGGCCCTCGGCGGTGAAGGTGACGAGGTCCGTGTAGCCGGTGGTCGAGGCGGTCGACGCCGGGTTGAGGGGAGCGCGGACGCGGGCGCGGCTGCTTCGTTCCCCCTTCGCTTTCTTGGTCTTGTTCTTGCCGCCATGGAAGGTGACCGGGTTGACCGTGGACTTCGGGTGCCAGCCGTCGCCGGTCTTCTTCAGTGTGGTGTCGATGGGCAGCCACTCGCCGTCGACCTTCGCCCGGACCGGCGCGGCCTGGGTGGTGAGGCGGAACTTCCCGTTCGGCAGGGCGTGAACGGTCGAGGTGGTGTCCCGCAGGGCGAGGACTTCGACCGGTTTCCCGGTGCGCAGGGCCTTCCTCCGTGCTGCCTTCTCGTCCAGCGGCCGGCCGCCTGCGCGGGCCTTGTCGGCCTTGTCCGTCTTCGAGGGTGGACGTTCGGTGGGTGCCCCCGGTTCGCCGTCGGGTATCAGCAGCGTGACGCCGAGCGCCGCGGCCAGTGCGGCCGCCACCCCCGCCGTCGTACGCCGGGGCAGTCTCCGGATGAGTCGTGACCGTTCCACGGTGCTGGAATCCCTCCCCTGGACGGCAGTCGGCCGGCCCGGACGCGGCCGTCCGGGCGGCGAATGCCGTGACGATCCCTCGGAATCACCCCACCCGGGCAGGGACGGCGCAGAACGCGCAATACGGCCCCAGCCGGGGAAGAACGCCAGCCAGCATGACCCATGGGCTACCCGTTGTGTACACCCGGTAATTATCACGCGGTAATTCGCTAAACCGATCTTCATGTGCTGCGGGGAATCTTCGAGCGCTTTCGGAAGTTTTCCCTCCGGAACGTCGCGCTTTCCGGAATGCGGAGGAAAGCATCTTCGGCAGGCTTTTCGGTGAGATTTTATTGCGGTTGCTGATGGTACGTCTGTTGCGTCTGAGGCTCGCGGCTTTAATCCTGCCGTTTCGCTTTCGTGCGATTTCGCCTGTGTTCCCCTTCTGGTTTTACGGCACACCTCGATTCTTGTGAGTGTTGTCACGTGTTGTGCGCCTCGGGTGATTGACGTGTGACGAATTGCTGGTCGAGGATGCGCCGGATGCCGACATGTCAGGGACGGGTCAGCTCTCTTCGTGCTGCCCGGAACCTGATTCCGGACCGTATGGGGGAGGGCGGCGGACACCGTGGGGAAATCGCTGTCGTGGAGTGGCCGGGGGAGACTCCCGGACACCAGAGCTGAGAGAAACCGCCGCCTGCGCCTGAGAGTGGGCGTGGTCACGGTGGTCTCCATGGCCCTCACCATGGGCCTGGTACCGGGTGCAAGTGCGCTGCCGCCACCGGTCGACCGGTCCGGGGTGGTCCTGCCCGATATCCCGAAGCCGCCGCCGGTGCCGGGGGTGGACGGAGGGAATCTGGAACGGCTGACCACCGCCGAGATTCCGACGGATCCGGAGTTCGAGCCGAAGAAGACGGCGGCTCCGGCCGCGGTGGCGCCGGCTGCCCGGACACTGTCCGCGCTGACGCCGGGTCAGACGGTGCAGATCGGCACCACCCCGCTGGAGGTCGGCGCTCCGCAGAGCGCGACACCCGCCGAGACGGCCGCGCTGGAGGGCAGCTGGCAGGTCGCGCTGGCGGATCCGGCGCAGACAGAGGCCCGGAACATCGAGGGCTTCGCCTTTACCGTGACTCCGCCGTCGACCGCCACGGGCAATGCGGTGGTGGCGCTGGACTACACGGACTTCGCCGAGCTGTACGGGGCGAACTGGGCGGACCGGCTGAACATCCTCCAGTTCCCCGGGTGCTTCCTGAC
>NZ_JBSFNQ010000065.1:0-42062 GCF_053981115.1 Streptomyces sp. NPDC003691
GGGGCCGTCGTACGACCCGGCGGAGGGCTGTCGTACGACCCGGCGGGGGGCGGCGGGCGGCGGGCGGCACCCGGGCGGGGCGGGCCCGGGGGCCCCGGGCCCCCGGGGTGCGGACGGCCGGTGCTCCCGGAGCGGCGGCTCCGGGAGGTCCGGGGCCCGGCGGCCGGGCCGGCGGAGCCCGAGCGGCCGCCTGCGGAGGTCTGCGGTCCCGGGGGCGCGGTTCCCGGGCCGGGAACGGGGCCGTGTACGCGCGGTGCTCCCGGGCCCCGGGAGGCCCCGGGCCGGGCGCCCGGCCGGCCGGGACCGGGGTGCGCGCCGGGGGCGGGCGGGGACGGGTGCCGCGCCGGGGGTACGGCGCCGTCCCCGGCGGGTGAGGTTCCCGGTCCCGGCGCGGGGACGGGGACGGTGGCCGAGGCGGGTCCGGGCCCTTGCCCGGGTCCTTGTCCTTGTCCGGGTCCGGGGACGGGGAGCGGCGCCGCGCCGGTGGCGGAGACGGGCCCGGCGGCTGCCCCGGGGACCGGGGCGGTGGTGGTGGGGCCGGGCCTGTCGGGTGACTCCGGGCCCCGGGTGACCGTGGCCGGGACATGCCCGCCGGGCGGCCCGGGGCGCCGGGTGGTCCCGGTGCCCGGCGAGTCCGGCGGGGACGGGGGTACGGCGGTGCGGCCGGAGCGCGGGGTGGTGGTCCGGGGGGTGGGGGAGCGGCGGGCGGCGGTGGCCATGCGGCCACTGTCGCCGCGGGCCGTTCGGGCCGCCAGGGGTCTTCACCCGATGACCCCATAAGCTGGACGTATGAGCGCGACCGGGAGCGAGGGGCGGGTGCCGTTGGCGCACCGGGTGCCCGATCTGGGCGCCCTCGAACTGCTGCTCGCCGTCGCCCGGCACGGCAGTCTGGGCCGGGCGGCCAGGGAGCTCGGCATCAGCCAGCCCGCCGCGAGCGGCCGGCTCCGGTCCATGGAGACCCTGCTCGGCGTCGCCCTGGTCGACCGGTCGCCGACGGGCTCCCGGCTGACCCCCGCGGGCGTGCTCGTCACCGACTGGGCCCGCCGGATCGTCGAGGCGGCCGAGGCGTTCGACGCGGGGGCCCAGGCGCTGCGGTCGCGCCGGGACTCCCGGCTGCGGATCGCCGCGTCGATGACCATCGCCGAGTACCTCCTGCCGGGCTGGCTGGTCGCCCTGCGGTCCCGCCGCCCCGGCACCGCCGTCTCGCTGTTCGCCGGGAACTCGGCGGCGGTCGCGGAGCGGCTCGGCGCCGGGGAGGCCGACCTCGGCTTCGTCGAGGGGCTGCGGATCCCGGCCGGACTGGACGGGGTGACCGTCGCCGAGGACCGGCTGCTGGTGGTCGCCGCGCCCGGCCATCCCTGGGCCCGGCGCCGTACCCCCGTACCCCCGGCGGAACTCGCCGCCGCCCCGCTCGTCCTGCGGGAGCCCGGCTCCGGCACCCGGCAGGTGCTGGACGCCGCGCTCGCCGGATCCGGCGGACTCTCCGCGCCCCTGCTGGAACTGGCCTCCACCACCGCGGTGAAGGCGGCGGCCGTCAGCGGCGCGGGCCCCGCGGTCCTGAGCGAACTGGCCGTCACGGAGGAGCTGACCGCCCGGAAGCTGATCGTCGTCCCGGTGGCGGAGACCGAACTGCGCCGGGCCCTCCGCGCGGTCTGGCGCCGTTCGCAGAAGCCCGCCGGGGCGGCCCGGGAACTGCTGGCCCTCACCGCCCCGCCGCCCACCGGCCGGTCCACTGTCACAACCGTGTGAACCCCGGAGGGTCCCCTCAACCGCCCCCGGCGGGGCGGATACTGCGGCCCGCCGCCGGTGAAACGGCCCTGGCCTGCACTGATGCACCGGCCTCCGGCTGTCCGGAACGGCGTCTCACCATCTGGTTGTACTTGACATTAGTTCACCTTATGGAAGATAAAGATCAGGCTTTGGGCTGAACGTCGCCGCCTGTGAAGAATGGGCGGAACGGCCCCCGAGCATCGCTATGTCCGGATGTCCCCGTGCCCAGTGAGTGAGTGCCGCCGTGTCCCACCCCGCCGCCCCCGTCCCTTCCGTCACCGGCCCCGTGGCGGAGTGGGAGGCGTGGCGCGCCGCGCGGCGCCGGTCCGTCACCGCGCCGACCGGCAACCTCGCGCTGGTGGAGACCCGCTGGCTGCCCGCAGGTGAACGTCCCGACCTCCCCGCCGCCCGCGCCGCCGCCCCCGAGGGCACGACCGTCACCACGGTCGAGCGGACCGACCTGGTCGGCGGCACCCCCGAACACGGGCTCCGCTTCTGGTCCGCCGACGCCCCCGCGCTCCGCGCCTACGAGCGCACCGAGGTCTTCCCGTACGACCCCGCCTGGGTTCTCGACGCGGTCTACACCCCCGTCCCCGGCGCCCGGCGGATCCCCTTCGAGCACATCCGGGACAACGGCGGCAGCCGTGACCTCGCCGTCCCCGGCGACATCACCCTCACCCTCGACGGGCACGACTACACACTCAGCGCCTTCGACGACGACGGCACCCTGCTCCTCGTCTTCGGCGACCCCACCAACGGCGCCCCCGGCGACAACGGGACGTACGGCGCCGGACGCTTCCTCTTCGTCACCCGCACCGGCGAGGACTCCGTACGCCTCGACTTCAACCGGGCGTTCGTGCCGCCCTGCGGATTCTCCGATCAGTACAACTGTCCGATGCCGCCGCGGCAGAACCGCCTCCACCTGCCCGTCACGGCCGGTGAGAAGCGTGTCGTCAGCCGCGGCGGCGCGACCGCCCAGCACTGATCCCGCTCCCGTACCACCGCACGAAAGCGCAGCCCTTCCATGAGCACCCGCAGCGTCCGCTACGCCCTGCCCGCCGTCACCGCCGCCGCCCTCTCGCTGGCCCTCACCGCCTGCGGCGGCGCCCCGGCCGGCGGTACCGGATCCGGGAAGCACAACCCCGACGCGACCATCACCATCGGCTCCCTCTACGAGCCGCAGAACCTCGACAACACCGGGGGCGGTGGCCAGGGCGTCACCGAAGCCCTCCACGGCAATGTCTACGAGGGCCTGTTCCGGCTCACCGACACCGGGAAGACCGAGCCCCTGCTCGCCGCCTCCCACCAGGTGAGCCCCGACGGCCTGACATACACCTTCACCCTCCGCGACGGTGTCACCTTCCACAGCGGCAAGAAGCTGACCAGTACCGACGTCAAGTACAGCCTGGAGCGGGTGATCGCCCCGGCCTCCCAGTCCGCGCGGAAGAAGAACCTCTCCGTCATCAAGACGGTCGAGGCTCCCGACCCGAAGACCGTCCGGGTCACCCTCTCCCAGAAGTCGATCTCCTTCGTCTACAACCTCGGCTATGTGTGGATCGTGAACTCCGCCGCCGGGGACCTCCGGGCCACGGCCGACGGCACCGGACCCTTCGCGCTGGGCAAGTGGACCCGCGGCTCCAGCCTGGGACTCGACCGCTTCACCGGCTACTGGGGCACCGAGGCAGCCGGCAAGAAGGTCGTCTACCGCTACTTCAAGGACGCGGCCGCCCTGAACAACGCCCTGCTCAGCAATGGTGTCGACCTGGTCACCAGCCAGCAGTCGCCGGACGCCCTCGACCGGTTCAAGAACAACCCCGCGTACAAGGTGACCGAGGGCAACTCGACCACCAAGCTGCTGCTCGCCTTCAACGACAAGGCCAAGCCGTTCACCGATGTCCGGGTCCGGCGGGCGGTCGCCGCCGCCGTCGACGACAAGAAGCTGCTGGAATCCGTCTGGGGCGGCCACGGCAAGCTCATCGGCTCCATGGTCCCGCCCACCGACCCCTGGTACGAGGACCTCACCGGCACCGACCCGTACGACCCGGCGCTGGCGAAGAAGCTGCTCACCGAGGCGGGCTACGCCGACGGCTTCACCTTCACCCTCCAGACCCCGTCCTACGACCCGCACCCCACCGCCGCCACCTTCATCGCCGCCCAGCTCGCCGACGTCGGCATCAAGGTGAAGATCAACACCATCACCCCGGACGAGTGGTACACGAAGGTCTACAAGAACAAGGACTTCGAAGCCACCCTCCAGGAGCACGTCAACGACCGCGACCTGGTCTGGTACGGAAACCCCGACTTCTACTGGGGCTACAACAACCCGCAGGTCACCAAGTGGGTCGACGAGGCCGAGCGGTCCGCCACCGCCGAGCGGCAGACCGAACTGCTGAAGAAGGTCAACCGCACCACCGCCCAGGAGGCGGCCAGCGAGTGGCTCTACCTCTACCCGCAGATCGTGGTGGCGAGCAGCAAGGTCTCCGGCTACCCCGTCAACGGCCTGAACTCCCAGTTCCACGCCTTCAACATCAAGAAGAGCTGACGACCCCGATGGCCCGCTATCTGCTGCGGCGGTCCGCCCTGCTCCTGCTCTCGCTGGGGCTGGCGACCGTGGTGCTCTTCATCCTGCTGCGGATGCTCCCCGGCGACCCGGCCAACGCGCTGACCGCCGTCGGCGCCACCGACGAGCAGATCGCCGCCGCCCGCGCGGCGATCGGCTCGGACCGGCCGCTGCCGGAGCAGTTCACCCACTGGACCGGACAGCTGCTCCGGGGCGACTTCGGCAACTCCTTCGTCAGCTCGCTGCCCGTCGGACCCGAGATCGCCACCCGGCTCCAGGTGACCCTGCCGCTGACCGCCGCCGCCTTCCTGCTGGCCGTCCTCGTCGCCGTACCCGCCGGTTTCGTCGCCGCCCACCGGCGGCACACCTGGTACGGGGCCCTGCTCAGCGGGGTCTCCCAGCTGGGGATCGCCGTGCCGGTGTTCTGGCTCGGCATGATCCTGGTCGCCGTCCTCGCGGTGAACGCCCGCTGGTTCCCGTCGGGCGGCTTCCCGCCCGACGGGTGGGCCGACCCCGCCGAGGCCGTACGCTCCCTCGCCCTCCCCGTCATCACCGTCGCGCTGGTGATGAGCGCCTCCCTCATCCGGTACGTACGCTCCGCCGCCCTCGACGTCCTCGGCAGCGACTATCTGCGCACCGCCCGGGCCCTCGGCGGCACCTTCGGCGGCGCGATGTGGCGGCACGGCATGCGCAACGCCTCCGTCCCCGTCATCTCCGTCCTCGGCATCGAGCTGGCCTCCACCCTGCTCGGCGCGGTGGTCGTGGAGTCCGTTTTCGCCCTGCCCGGGCTCGGCTCCCAGCTGACCACCGGCATCAGCCAGCACGACTACCCCGTCATCCAGGGAGTGCTGTTCGTGTCCACCCTCGCGGTGCTGCTGATCGGCTTCGCCGCCGATGTCGTACAGCGCCTGGTCGACCCCCGGCTCCGGGGCGGACCCGCGGGAGGCGGCCGATGACCACGACCCTCCCGAAGGCCGCGGCCGGGGCCCGGCCGCACCGCCGCTCCCTCACCCTCATCACCGGCTCCGTACTCGCCGGAGCCGTCGTCCTGCTCGCCCTGGTCGCCCTGTTCTGGCTGCCGTACGCCACCGACGACACCTCCGGCGGACGGCTCGCCCCGCCCGGCGGCGAACACCTCCTCGGCACCGACAAACTCGGCCGCGACCTGCTCACCCAGGTCATGAACGGCGCGGTGATCGCCGTCCAGGCCGGACTCGGGTCCGTCCTGATCGCCGCCTCGCTGGGCACCGTCCTCGGACTGCTGGCCGCGTTCGCCCAGGGCTGGCTGGACGACACCCTCTCCGCCGTACTCGACCTGCTCATCGCCTTCCCGACGCTGCTGCTCGCCATGCTCATCGTCGCGGCCCGCTCCGGCAGCCTCGGCTCCGCGGTCCTCGCCATCGGGATCGCGCAGAGCGCGGTCGTCGCCCGGCTGGTGCGGATCCTCGCCAAACGCGTCCTCGCGCAGGACTACATCACCGCCTCCCGCACCTCCGGCACCACCTGGCCGCGGATCGTCGCCGGACACGTCCTGCCCAATATCTGGCCCACCCTGGTGGTCAACCTCGCGCTCCAGTTCGGGCTCGCGGTCCTCGCCGAAGCCGGGCTCTCCTACCTCGGGCTCGGCGCGCCCCCGCCCAACGCCTCCTGGGGGCGGATGCTGCTGGAGGCCCAGGCCACCTTCACCACCGCGCCCGCGGGCGCCCTCGCGCCCGGCATCCTCCTCGTCGTCCTCGTCGTCGGCGTCAACCTCGTCGCCGACGGACTGCGCGACACCCTCGACCCGACCAGCCGCGGGAGGCAGGCATGAGCACCGGCAACCCGACGGCGACGGCTGCGGGGACGGAGACCGGCGGACCGGTGGGGACGGACGAACTGCTGGCCGTCCGCGGGCTGACCGTCCGCACCCGGACCGGACGGAACCTCGTCGACGGGCTCTCCTTCGGTATCCGCCCCGGTGAACGCCTCGGCCTGATCGGCGAGTCCGGCTCCGGCAAATCCCTCACCTCCCTCGCCGTCCTCGGCCTGCTGCCCGGCGGACTCACCGCCGGGGGCAGCGTCCGGCTCGCCGGTACCGAGATCCTGGGCGCCACCGAGAAACAGCTCGTCAAGGTACGGGGGCGGGACGCGGCCGTCGTCTTCCAGGAGCCGCTCACCGCGCTCGACCCGCTGATGCGCGTCGGCCGCCAGATCGCCGTACCGCTCGCCCGCCACCAGGGCCTGAAGGGCGCCGCGCTGCGGAGCGCGGTCACCGAGGCGCTGGAACAGGTGAGGCTGCCCGACCCGGAGCGGATCGCCCGCTCCCGTCCGCACGAGATCTCCGGCGGCCAGCGTCAGCGGGTCGCCCTCGCGATGGCGCTCGCCTGCCGCCCCGCCCTGCTGATCGCCGACGAGCCGACCACCGCGCTCGACGTCACCGTCCAGGCCGAACTGCTGGCCCTGCTCGACACCCTCGTCCGGGAGCGGAACATGGCGCTCCTGTTCATCAGTCACGATCTGGCCGTGGTCGCGGGGATCGCCGACCGGGTGGTCGTCATGAAGGACGGCCGGGCGGTGGAGGAAGGCGGCGTACGGGAGGTCGTGGGAGCGCCCCGCGATCCGTACACCGCGGCGCTGGTGGCGAGCGCCCGGGCTTTGGAGGACGCGCTGGAACGACGGAGGGCGGCACGATGACGGAGACGGAGACGGGGTCCGACGTGGCGTCGGCGACGGGGGCGGACCCGGCGACGGCGACGGGTGTTCCGGCCGGTGCCGGGTCCGGGCCGCTGCTGGCGGCCGACCGGGTGTCGTACACCTACCGCTCCGGGAGCCGGCCCGTCCTCGACGGGGTCTCCCTCACGGTGGGCGCCGGGGAGAGCCTGGCCGTCGTCGGCGAGTCCGGCACCGGCAAGACGACCCTGCTGAAACTGCTCCTGGGGCTCGCCGCGCCCACCTCCGGCACGGTCCGGTTCGACGGGGAGCAGCTCCGGCTCCGCGACCGGGCGCTGATGCGGCGCTTCCGCGCCGGGGTGCAGTGCGTCTTCCAGGACCCGTACGCCTCCCTGGACCCGCGCCGCCGGGTCGGCGACACGGTCGCCGAGCCGCTGCGCTCCCTGGGACTGGCGAACCGCCGCGAAGCGGTGCCCCGGGTGGCCGCCGCGCTGACCGCCGTCGGACTGGATCCGGAGGCCGCGGAACGCTATCCGCACGAGTTCTCCGGCGGCCAGCGGCAGCGGATCGCGATCGCCCGGGCCACCGTCTGCGACCCGCGGGTGTTGCTCGCCGACGAACCGGTCAGCGCGCTCGACGTGACCACCCGGGTGAAGGTCGTCGACCTGCTGCACCGGCTCCGCGAGGAGCGCGGGCTGGCGCTGGTGATGGTCTCGCACGACCTGTCGGTGGTGGCGTCGCTCTGCGACCGTACGGCGGTACTGGAAGGCGGCCGGGTGGTGGAGTCCGGCCCGACGGAGTCCGTCCTGGGCGCGCCGGAGCATCCGTACACGGCCGAACTGGTCGCCAGCGTCCCGTCACTGGCCCGGGCGGTGCCGGGGCTCTAGCGGGCCCGCCGCCCCGCCGCCCGCGGCCTCCGGCGTTCAGCCCCGACCCGCCGCCGCGTCCACCAGGCCCCTGGCGACCGCCAGGTCGTCGGAGACCTCCGGATGCCACTGGACGCCCAGCACCCAGGCGCTGCCGGGGAGTTCGGCCGCCTCCACCGTGCCGTCGGCGGCGTGTGCCGAGGCGGTCAGCGGCGGGGCCAGCCGGGCCAGGGACTGATGGTGGTACGAGGGGACCTCCACGGGCTCCGGTGCCAGCGCCCCGTACCGGGTTCCCGGCACCGGTACCACCCGGTGCCGGGTGAAGACGCCCGGGCCGCCCGTATGCCCGTCGAGGTGCTGGACGAGGGTGCCGCCGAGGGCCACGTTCAGCAGTTGCAGACCGCGGCAGATGCCGAGCAGCGGGGTGCCCGAGTCCAGGGCCGCGTCGATCAGGGCCAGCTCCCAGGCGTCCCGTTCCCGGGCGGGCGGACCCGTCCGGGCGTCGGGCTCCGCGCCGTACCGCCCCGGCTCGACGTCCGCGCCGCCCGCGACGATCAGACCGTCCAGGCGCGCGACCACCGAACGTGCCGCGCCGGAGTCCGGGTCCGGCGGCAGCAGCACCGCCAGGCCGCCGGCGCGGTGGACCATCGTGTGGTAGGCGGCGGGCAGTACCGCGGCCGGTACGTTCCACACTCCCCAGGCCGCCGGTTCGAGATAGGTGGTGACGCCGATCAGGGGCTCGGGCACGACGCTCCTTCTGTATCGCTGGTGGCCGTTGATATGCGGGGACGCTGATGCCAGGGCGGCCGGTGATGTCCGGGCCGGTGGGGTGGGGCAGCCGTCAGACCGGATCCCGCTCGCCGTCCCGGTCCTCGTCCTGTTTACGGTCCCGGTCCTGGTTGCGGTCGCGGTTCAGCTCCGCCTCGGCCTCGGCCAGCGCGGCGAACTCCTCCTCGGGGGCCCGCGCCACCAGATGGTGACGGCTGTAGACCGCGAAGTAGGCGAGGGCCACACCGTAGACGGCCAGGGCGATCAGCGCCGCCTCCTTGTCCACCAGGAACGTCGCCACCAGCGCGGAGAGCGCGAGGACGAAGGCGACGGAGGAGGTCGCCGTACCGCCGGGGGTGCGGTAGGGCCGGTGCAGCCCGGGTTCGCGGCGCCGCAGCACGATATGCGAGAGCGCCATCAGCGCATAGCTGATCGTCGCCCCGAAGACCGCGATGTTCAGCATCCGGCCGCCGTTGCCGGTGGACGCGGCGAGCGCGAAACCGATGGCGCCCGGGATCAGCAGCCCCAGGTAGGGGGAGCGGCGGCGGCTGGTCAGGGAGAGGAACCGCGGCAGATATCCGGCCCGGGAGAGCGCGAACAACTGCCGGGAACCGGCGTAGATGAGGGAGAAGAAGGACGCCACCAGACCGGCGAGCCCCGCATAGTTGACGAAGCGGCTGAGCGCGGTCGGGTCACCGTCCCCCTGCAACGCCACCACCAGCGGGTTCCCCGCCTCCTGGATGGCCGCCGAACCCCGTGCCCCGGTCGCGGCGAAGAACGTCAGCAGGGCCAGCAGCACCAGGATGCCCATCGAGACGGCCAGCGCCTTCGGCAGCGACCGCACCGGGTCCTTGGCCTCCTCGGCCGCCAGCGGCACCCCCTCGACCCCGAGGAAGAACCACATCCCGAAGGGGAACGCCGCCCAGATGCCGAGCAGTCCGTACGGCAGCCACGAGTTCGCGCCGAACGCGTCCCCGTCGACCGGGATGTCGTTCAACCCGTCCGCGGAGAACTCGGTGAACGCGCCGAGCGCGAAGATCAGCAGGGCGGCCACCGCGATCGCGGTGACGACCAGACTGAACCGGAGCGCCTCGCCCACGCCCCAGAGATGGATACCGATGAAGACCACGAAGCAGGCGAGATAGACCGGCCAGCCCGACTCCAGGCCGAAGAGGCCGAGGGATTCGACGTAGTCCCCGATGAAAATGGAGATCGCGGCCGGCGCGAGGACGTACTCGATGAGAATCGCGGTGCCGGTCAGAAAGCCGCCCCAGGTGCCCAGCGCCCGCCGGGCGAAACCGTAGCCGCCGCCCGCGGTCGGCAGGATCGCGGAGAGTTCCGCGAGGGCGAAGACCAGACAGGCGTACATCACACCCATCAGCAGGGTGGCGATCGCCAGACCGCCGAAACCGCCCTTGGAGAGGCCGATGTTCCAGCCGGAGAAGTCGCCGGAGACGACATAGGCGACCCCGAGTCCGGTCAGCAGCAGCCAGCCGGCGCTGCCGCGGCGCAGCATCCGGCGGCTGAGATAGCCGTCGTCGGGGGGAGACTGTCCGGGGATCGCCGGTTCGGGTTGAGGGTTGGTCCGGGTGGTGTCTTCGGCCATGGCTGGATCCCTCCCGCCGCTAAAGGTTGAGGGCGACACCTTTGCGGTACGGGCGGGACCGGCGCAAGCCCCCGCGCGGAACTTCCGGTCCCGGCGCCCGGTCCCGGCTCCGGTTCCTGCCCGGCTCCGGCCGCTGCCCCGCTTCCGGTCGGCCCCCGCTCCCGAACCCCCGGCTCCGGTCCCCGTCCAGGCCCCGGCCCCGGTCAGGCGAGAAAGCCCCGCAGCAGCGCCGCCGTCCCCCCGCAGTGTTCCCGCATCGCCTCCCGCGCCCGGTCCGCGTCCCCCGCCAGCACCGCCGCGACCACCTCGGTGTGCTGCTGCTGCGAGTGCTCCAGATTCCGGACCAGGATCGGAATGCAGTCCAGCAGCTCGTTCACGCCCGCCCGGACCCCCGCGTACGCCCCGGCCAGCGACGGCGAGCCGGACAGCTCGGCCAGGGTGAGATGGAGCAGGGTGTCCCGGCGGCGGTACTCGGCGAGCGGCGCGTCGTGCGTCGCCGCCAGCGCCGCCCGCAGCCGCCCCGCGCCCTCCTCCGTCAGACCGTGCGCCGCGCACAGCCCCGCCGCGCCGACCTCCAGCACCTCCCGGAAGCGCAGGGTGTCCTCGACGTCGGCGCCCGCCAGCCGGCGCCGCAGTTCGTCCTCGCCGTACGCCTCCGGCCGCGGCAGCACGAAGGTGCCGCCGTACCGGCCCCGCCGGCTCTCCACCAGCCGCTGCTCCGTGAGGACCTTGAGCACCTCGCGCAGCGTCACCCGGCTGATCCCCATCCGGTCGGCCAGCTCGCGCTCCGCGGGCAGCCGCTCCCCGGCGGGCACCAGGCCGAGCCGCAGCAGCTGGAGTATCTGCTCCAGCGCCTCCTCGAAGCCGTTGCCCGCGCGCACCGGCCGCAGCACGGCCGTCAGCCGGTCCGCCTCCGCCGGGTCCGCGGCCCCGTCCGCACCGCTCGTCTTCGCCACGTCGCCGTTCCCTCTTCCCAAGCAATGGTCTTCAGCAATACCTTATGGCTCCCGGCCGACCCGAGGAGGCGCGAATCCGTGGCAGACCGCACACCCCCGCTCGCCCTGGCGGAGCTGCGCTCCCTGGTGGCGGGCGGTGATATCGACACCGTGGTGCTCGCCTTCCCCGATATGCAGGGACGTCTCCAGGGCAAGCGGTTCGCCGCCCCCTTCTTCCTGGACGAGGTCCTCGGCCAGGGCACCGAGGGGTGCAACTACCTCCTCGCCGTCGACACCGAGATGAACACCGTCGACGGCTATGCCATGTCCTCCTGGGAGCAGGGGTACGGCGACTTCGCCATGCACCCCGACACCGCCACCCTGCGGCGCGTCCCCTGGAACGCCGGCACCGCCCTCCTCGTCGCCGATCTGGCCTGGCACGACGGCGGTCCCGTCACCGCCGCCCCGCGCCAGATCCTCCGGCGCCAGCTGGACCGGCTCGCCGAACGTGGCTGGACCGCCAACGTCGGTACCGAGCTGGAGTTCATCGTCTTCAAGGACACCTACGAAGCGGCCTGGGACCGCGACTACCGGGGACTGACCCCCGCCAATCAGTACAACATCGACTACTCCGTCCTCGGCACCGGCCGGATCGAACCGCTGCTGCGCCGCATCCGCAACGAGATGGCGGCCGCCGGACTCACCGTGGAGTCCGCGAAGGGCGAGTGCAACCCCGGCCAGCACGAGATCGTCTTCCGCTACGACGAGGCCCTCACCACCTGCGACCAGCACGCCGTCTACAAGACCGGCGCCAAGGAGATCGCCGCCCAGGAGGGCGTCTCCCTCACCTTCATGGCCAAGTACAACGAGCGCGAGGGCAACTCCTGCCATATCCATCTCTCCCTCGCCGACGCCGACGGCACCAATGTCATGGCCGGGAACGGCCCCGGCGGCACTTCCCCCGTGATGCGGCACTTCCTCGCCGGACAGCTCGCCGCGCTCCGTGACTTCAGCCTGCTCTACGCGCCCAACATCAACTCCTACAAGCGCTTCCAGCCCGGCACCTTCGCGCCCACCGCCGTCGCCTGGGGATACGACAACCGCACCTGCGCGCTGCGGGTCGTCGGCCGGGGCCGTTCGCTGCGCTTCGAGAACCGGCTCCCCGGCGGGGACGTCAATCCGTACCTCGCCGTCGCCGGCATGGTCGCCGCCGGACTGTACGGGGTGGAACAGGAGCTGGAGCTGCCCGAACCCTGCGCGGGCAGCGCGTACGCCGCCGGGCACGCCCGGGTCCCCACCACCCTGCGCGAGGCCGCCGAACTCTGGGAGACCAGCCCCGTCGCCAAGGCGGCCTTCGGCGACGAGGTCGTGGCCCACTACCTGAACATGGCCCGGGTCGAACTCGCCGCGTACGAGGCCGCCGTCACCGACTGGGAGCGGCGCCGCTCCTTCGAGCGCCACTGAGGCGGCCGACCCGCGGGCGGCGCATCCGGCGCCGGGCCCCGGGCCCACCGGCCTGCGGCGTCGCGACCGGCCCACCGGGTTCGGCCGGGCCTCCCGGGGCCCGGCCCCGGGGGCCCACCGGACTCCGGTCCGGACGCCGGGGCCACCGGCCCGGACCGCCCTCCGCCACGGCCGGCGGGCCACCCGCCCGTAAGGACCGGCGGGTCACCCGCCCGTAAGGAAAGGAACGCCTTGCACCCCGAGTACCACGAGGTCCTCAACCCCGCCACCGGCGCCGTCGTCGAGCAGGTCGCCGCGGTCCCGCCCGCCGGGGTAGCCGAGGCCGTCACCCGCGCCGCGGCCGCGCAGCGCGGCTGGGCCGCCGCGGCGCCCGCCGACCGGGCCCGGCTGCTCCGCCGCTTCGCCGCGGCCGTCGACGACCACCTCGAAGAACTCGCCCGGCTGGAGGTCCTCGAAGCCGGGCATCTCATCGGCAACGCCCGCTGGGAGGCCGGGAACGTCCGCGACCTCCTCGAATACAGCGCCGGGGGAGTGGAGCGGCTCAGCGGACGCCAGATCCCCGTCCCCGGCGGACTCGACATCACCTTCCTCGAACCCCTCGGCGTCGTCGGGGTGATCGCCCCCTGGAACTTCCCGATGCCCATCGCCGCCTGGGGCACCGCACCCGCCCTCGCCGCCGGGAACGCGGTCCTCCTCAAACCGGCCGAGACCACCCCCCTCACCGCGCTGCGGCTCGCCGGACTCGCCCTGGAGGCCGGGCTGCCCGAACACCTCTTCCAGGTACTGCCCGGCTCGGGCGCCGTCACCGGCGCGGCCCTGGTCGACCACCCCGGTATCGCGAAGATCGTCTTCACCGGATCGGGCCGGGTCGGCAAGGAGGTCATGGCCCGCTGCGCCGCCACGGTCAAACGCGTCACCCTCGAACTCGGCGGCAAGAGCCCGAACATCGTCTTCGCGGACGCCGATCTGGACGCCGCCGTCGCCGCCACCCCGATGTCCTTCCTCGACAACAGCGGCCAGGACTGCTGCGCCCGGACCCGGATCCTCGTCCAGCGCTCCGTGTACGACCGCTTCCTGGAGCTGCTCGCGCCCGCCGTCCGGGCCGTCACCGTCGGCGACCCGGCCGACGAGACCGTACAGATGGGACCGCTGATCTCCCGGGCCCAGCTGGACCGGGTCCGCTCCTACGCCCCCGCCGGCCTGCCCGGTATCCGCGGCACCGCCCCCGACGGCCCCGGCTTCTGGTTCCCGCCGACCGTCCTCACCGGGCTGTCGCCCGACGACCCCGCCGTCCGCGACGAGATCTTCGGACCCGTCGCCGCCGTCCTCCCCTTCGAGGACGAGGCGGACGCGATCCGGCTGGCCAACGACACCGAGTACGGCCTCTCCGGCTCCCTGTGGACCCGGGACGTCGGCCGCGCCGTCCGGGTCTCGCGCGCCGTCCGCGCGGGCAACCTCTCCGTCAACTCCCACTCCAGCGTCCGCTACTGGACCCCGTTCGGGGGCTACCGGCAGTCCGGCCTCGGCCGGGAACTCGGCCCCGACGCCCTCACCGCCTTCACCGAGACCAAGAACGTCTTCATCAGCACGGAGGACTGACCCCATGACCGAATCCCAGAGCCAGCACGTCTGCCGCCGGCTGGTGGGCCGGACCGCCGTCGTCACCGGCGCGGGCAGCGGTATCGGCCTGGCCACCGCCCGCCGCCTCGCGTCCGAGGGCGCACACGTCGTCTGCGGCGATATCGACGAGACCGCGGGCAAGGCCGCCGCCGACGAGACCGGCGGCCTCTTCGTCCGGGTCGACGTCACCGACCCCGAGCAGGTCGAAGCCCTGTTCAAGGCCGCGTACGACACCTACGGCTCGGTGGACGTCGCCTTCAACAACGCGGGCATCTCCCCCCCGGACGACGACTCCATCCTCACCACGGGCCTGGAGGCGTGGAAGCGGGTCCAGGACGTGAACCTCACCTCCGTCTATCTGTGCTGCAAGGCCGCCATCCCCTATATGCAGCGCCAGGGCCGCGGTTCCATCATCAACACCGCCTCCTTCGTGGCGATCATGGGAGCCGCGACCTCCCAGATCTCCTACACCGCGTCCAAGGGCGGCGTCCTTGCCATGTCCCGCGAACTGGGCGTCCAGTTCGCCCGGGAGGGCATCCGGGTCAACGCGCTCTGCCCCGGGCCGGTGAACACCCCGCTGCTCCGGGAGCTGTTCGCCAAGGACCCCGAGCGCGCCGCGCGCCGGCTCGTCCATATCCCCGTCGGCCGGTTCGCCGAGGCCGACGAGATCGCGGCCGCCGTCGCCTTCCTCGCCAGTGACGACTCCTCCTTCGTCAACGCGACGGACTTCCTGGTCGACGGCGGGATCTCGGGGGCGTACGTCACCCCGCTGTAGCCGCCCCGGGGGCGGGGGTCACAGAAAGGTCAGGCCCTCGCCCCGGTACGTCGGTACGGTGTCCACCACCCGGTCCCCGGCTATCAGATGCAGCTCCCCGAACCGCTCGCACAGCTCCCCGGCCTTGGCATGCCGGAACCACACCCGGTCCCCGATCAGCAGATCGTCCGCCGGGGCGCCGAGCAGCGGGGTCTGCACCTCGCCCGCGCCCTCCACCGGGTCGTACCGCAGCCCTTCCGGGAGATACGGCACCGGCAGCCGGTCCCGGCCCGCGGCCCCCGAGGCCGGATAGCCCCCGCCGAGCACCGTCACCGCCCCCACTCCGGGCCTGCGCACCACCGGCAGCGCGAAGAGCGCCGCCGGGCGCCCCGAGAACGACCGGTAGTGGTCGAAGAGACCGGGCACGAAGAGCCCCGAACCGGCCGCGACCTCCGTCACCGCGTCCTCGGCGGCCGTGCCCTCCACACTGCCGGTCCCGCCGCCGTTGACGAACTCCAGCCCGGGGACGACCGCACGGACCGCCCGTACGGACTCCGCCCGCAGCGCGGCGAGCTGGCGGCGGGCCGCCCGCTGCATCAGCCGGATCCCCCGGGCCCGCAGCGGACTCCCCGCCACCGCGTCCGCGACCCCCGCGATATGCCCTTCGTACGCCATCAGACCGACCAGCCGGAACCCCGGCCGCCGGGCCACCGCCCCGGCCAGTGCGGCCAACTGCTCCGGAGTGTGCCGCGGGGAGCGGCGGGCCCCGACCCGGACCCGGCCGCCGAGCAGCCGCAGCGCGGTGTCCAGCTCCAGACAGACCCGGATCTCCTCCCGGCCGCCGTCCCGGGCCCGGTCGATCAGCTCCAGCTGCGCCGGGTCGTCGACCATCACCGTCACGGCGGCCGCCGCCTTCGGATCTCCGGCGAGCCGCCCGAAGGACGCCCGGTCCACCGACGGATAGGCCAGCAGTACGTCCGGGAACCCGGCCCGCGCCAGCAGGAGGGACTCCGCGAGCGTGAACGACATGACCCCGGCGAAACCTTCCTGCGCAAGGGCCCGCTCCAGCAGCGCCCGGCAGCGCACGGACTTGCTGGCGACCCGTACCGGCTTGCCGCCGGCCCGCCGGACCAGATCCGCGGCATTGGCGTCGAACGCCGCCAGGTCCACGACCGCGAAGGGCGCGTCGAGGCGGGCGGTGGCCCGGTCGTACCGGGCCCGGTCGGCGGCACGGTGAGTCATGGCCAGAGCCTGCCAGACCGGATTACCGATGGGTAGGGGGAGGATCGGGGCAGATCCGGGCGGAGTCGGCGCCCGGTGCCTCGGGGCTCCCGCCACCCCGTAGAGTGACGCAGGCGCGGAGACGAACAAGCATGCTGCGAGGGGCGATCCGACGGCGCAGGGAACATCGGGACACGGGGGGCTCCATGAGTACGGAAACACCGAGCCCGCCCGGCCGCGCCGAGGACACTCCGCCGCGCTCCCGCATCACGGATGCCCTGCTGCCCCCGGCGGCACCCACGGGCCCCTCGGGAGCCCCGACCGACCCGTCGGCCCGCCGCCCGCCCGTCCCGTCGCCCCGCCGCGACGAACCCACCCGCCCCCTGCGGGTCCGGGTCCCGCCCCCGGCGGACACCACGGCGACCCGCCGCCTCCGGACGTCCCCGCCGCCCGCCACCGCCGGAACCCCGGGCAGGCCCGCGTCACGTCCCCCGGCCCCTGCCCCGGCGCTGCCCGCGGCGGGCCCGGCGACGTTCCCCCCGGCCGCGGATCCGCACAACGGCGCCGCGCCGGGCGCGGGCCCGGGTGCGGCGGATGTCCGGGAGGGTGCGGGGCCGTCCGCGCCGGGTACCCCGCCGGGCGGGGCGGCTGCGGTACGGGGCGCGGGTGCCGCGCAGGGTACGGGCGCCGCGGGCGTCCGGGAGGCCGTGGCGCCGTCCGCGTCCGGTGCCGTGCCGGGTACGGACGCTCCGGCCGCCGGGCGGGATGCCGTACCGGTCACCGGTACGGGTGCACGGGCCACCGGACGCGGTACGGCGTCCGGTGCGCGGGGCCCGCGCACTGCCGCTGCGGAGGCACGGGAGGGCGCCGCCGGGACCGCCGCGGAGACACGACCGTCCGGGCCGACCGGAAGCCCACCACCACATGACAGCGCTGCCGGGGCCGAGTGCCGGAGTACGGCTCCCGGCCTCGCGCGGCAGCCGGGCGCCACCACCCCCGGGACCGGGGGCGGCCGTGCCGCACGGGACACCGCGACGGCCCAGCTCCGGATCCCCCCGGCGGCCGTCACGGGCGGACGGACCGTCATACGGGCACCCGGCGGCGGCACCGGCCACCCCGGGATCACCGGCGCGGCCGACGCCTCCCAGGACCCGCCGGGCACACCTCCGGCGAGCGGATCCGCGCCGGACGCACGCCCTTCCGGCGCGCCCGGCCGGGAGCCCGCCGTCCCCCCTCCGGCCGCGCCCCGGCCGGACGGGAATCCGGCCGACGGCCCGGCCCGGCCTCCGGCCGCCCCGGACGCCCGCCCCTTCCGCCCGGCGCGGAGCGGGAGCGGCGACGACAGCGAGCCGGGCGAACACCCGGTGCCGCCCGCACCGGCGCCCCGCCCGCCGGCCCCGCACCGGGAACCGCCCGCCGCCCCCGGACCCTCTGGGCCTTCGGCCGCCCCCGCCGCGCCCGCACCCCCCTCCGTTCCCGCCGATTCCGCTTCCTCCGCCGGACCCCGGGGCGCCGAGGGCCCCACGGCTGCGCCCCCTCGCGAAGACGCGCCCGGCACTCCGGCACGTCCGGCCGGTGCGCCGGGTGTTGCCGGTCGGGGCGGGTCCGCGGGGAGTGCGCAGAGCGCCGCCGGATCGGTGGCTCCCGCCGGGGCGCCCGGGGGTTCCCGGCAGAGCGGGTCGGTGCCCGCCGCACCGGTTGCCGGGGGCCCTGCCCCGGTCGCCGACACAGCCACGGGTACCCCCGTGCCCCGGCGGCCGGGCACGGCTCCGGCGGGCCGCCCCGCTCCGGGTGGCGGCTCTCGTGCGGGTGGTTCCGCGATGCCGCAGCGCCCGGCCGGTTCCCCTGCTGCTGCCGGCTCCGCCCCAGCCGTCGGCGCGACCGCGAGTACCCCCGCGCCCCCTGCCCCGCCCCGGCGGCCGGGCACGGCTCCGGCTGGGGGCCCGCACGCGGGCGGGCGGGCACCGGGTTCCACCGGGGCGCCCGGCGGGCCCGCGCGGCCCGGCGCGGGTGCCCGGGCGGACCTCGCTCCCGGCGGCCCCGCGGAGCGAACCGGTACCGGGGCGGGCACGATTCCCGGTGGCCCCGCGGAGCGAACCGGCGCGAGTGCCGGGCGGGCCTCCGTCGTACCCGAGCGGCCCGCCGCGCCGCCCCCGGCTCCCGGCGTACGGCCGCCGGCCGCCGGGCCGTTGCCGCCCGAGCAACCGGCCGCCCGGTCCGGCCCCGTACTCCCGCCGCACGCGCCCCCGTCACTGCCGCTGCCTCTTGAGGAGTACGCGGAGATCACCGCCCGGCTGCGGCCCGTGCCCGCCCGGCGGCCGGTACGGACCGTCCTCGCCGCGGTCTGCGCCGTACTCGGACTCGGGCTGATCGGCGGCGCGGTCACCGCCACCGCGCTCACCGGCGGGACCGGCGGCGGCTCCGCCGAGGAGTCCGCGTACGACCGCGCGCAGGCGCTCTGGCACACCGCGCCCGTCGGCCGGCTCTTCCCCCCGACGATCCGCGGTCTCAAAGCCGGTCCCGGCAAGGCCGACCGCGTCTGGACCCGGATCGCCGTGGCGCCGGACACCGACTGCGCCACCGCCCTCGACCCCGGACTGACCGCCGCCCTGGCGAAGACCGGCTGCGTCCGGGTCGTCCGGGCCACCTACACCGACGCCACCTCGACCCATGTGACCACCGTCGGCATGGTCTTCACCGGAGCCGACGAGCACGATATGGCGACCCTCGCCCAGCGAGTCGACACCCAGAGCCTCGACGAGCGCCCCGATCTGCTGCCCCGCGCCTTTCCCGCCCGGGGCACCGTCGCCGAACGCTTCGGGGCCGCGCAGCGGGCGAGCTGGTCGCTCAAGGTGCTCCCCGACGCGCCCGTCGTGGTGTACGCCGTGTCCGGCTTCGCGGACGGCCGGGCCGTCGCGGGCCCGGAGCCGGTCACCGCCGCCCGGGACGCCAAGTCGACATCCCCGGTCGCCCAGGCCGGGCTCGGCCACGAGGCGTCGGGCCTCGCGGCGGGAGCCGAGCGCGCTTTCCGGTCGGCGCTCCACCCTCCGACGGAGGCCCCCGAGTGACCCCTTCCCCCGCCTCCGGAGCGAACCGCCGTACGCCCGCGGCCCGGAGCACCTCGCACACTCCCGTTCCCGCGGCCCGGGGAACCTCCGTTCCCGCGGCCGCCGCCTGCGCCTCCGGGTCCGCGGCCGTGGCCCCCGCCGGTGTCCCGGGTACGCCCGGTCCCGCTGTCCCCGGCACCCCGGCCGCATCCGGTCCCGCCGCCCCCGGCTCCACCGCCCTCCGCGCCCCGGGGGCCGCCCGGGTCTCCCGGCCCGCGCGGCGGAGCCGTACGGCAGCGGCGGTCCGCACCCGGCGGCTGCACCGCACCGCCGCGCTGGCCGCCGCCACCGCGTTCGCGCTGCTGCCCGCCGTACCCGCCCGCGCCGACGGCATACGGGTCCAGCAGTGGGGCCTCGACGCCCTCAACACCGACGAGGCGTGGCGTACCACCAAGGGCGAGGGGATCACCGTCGCCGTCCTCGACACCGGCGTCGACGACCAGCACCCCGACCTCAAGCACAATGTGCTGCCCGGCAAGGACCTCATCGGCTTCGGCGCCGTACGCGGCGACCGGGCCTGGGCCCGCCACGGCACCGCGATGGCCGGGATCATCGCCGCCCACGGCCGGGGCTGGAACAACGAGTCCGGGGTCATCGGCATCGCCCCCGAGGCGAAGATCCTGCCCGTCCGCGTGATCCTCGAAGGCGGCGACAACGCCCGCGAGAAGGCCCGCAAGACCCGGGGCACCGCCCTGGCCCAGGGCATCCGCTGGGCCGCCGACCAGGGCGCCGACATCATCAACCTCTCCCTCGGCGACGACAGCGAGTCCGCGCACCCCGAGCCGGGCGAGGACGCCGCCGTCCAGTACGCCCTCGCCAAGGGCGCCGTCGTCGTCGCCTCCGCGGGCAACGGCGGCGAGAAGGGCGACCGGATCTCGTACCCCGCCGCCTATCCCGGCGTCATCGCCGTCACGGCCGTCGACCGCTTCGGCGGCCGGGCCTCCTTCTCCACCCGCCGGTGGTACGCCACCGTCAGCGCGCCCGGTGTCGACATCGTGATACCGGACCCGGACCGCAAGTACTACGAGGGCTGGGGCACCAGTGCCGCGGCCGCGTTCGTCTCCGGCGCCGCCGCCCTGGTCCGCTCCGCCCACCCCGGTCTGACGCCCGCCCAGGTCAAGCGGCTCCTCGTCGATACCGCCCGGGACCGCCCCGACTCCGGCCGGGACGATTCCCTCGGCTACGGCACGGTCGACCCGGCGGCGGCCATCGAGGCGGGCAAGGACCTGACCCCCCGGGACCCGAAGACCGCGACGGCGGGTTACGCCAAGCCGTACTTCGGCAAGGGGCCGCAGCCGCGGAAGCCCGACGAGACCCCCTCCAACTGGCTGGCGCCGCTGGTCGGCGGCGGGGGCGCGGTGGTGCTCGCGCTCGCGGTCGTGCTGTGGCGCGGCGGCCGCCCCCGTACCGGAGCCTGAACCACCGCCGGACCGCCCCCCGGGGACGGCCACCCGGGCCTGCGGTCCTTCGGCCACTCGGACCTCGGGCTCACGGCACCTCCCGGACCGCGGGCGCGAACCGTCTCCCAGGCTCACGGGCGGGGAGAGGCCCCGCCCCCGCTTCGGGCGTGAACCATCCTCTGAGCCCTGAGCCCTGAGCCCTGAGCCCTGAGACTTCTCGGGGCGAGGCTGTGACCTGCGGAAATGTGGGCTTTTGGGTATCTGGCCTGGGGAAACCCCTCTCCGTAGTTCTCGTATTTTCGCGCGTTTTCTCAGCCTGATGTGTGCTGGATCCGTTCCGGAGCGCTCCGTTCTCAAGGCGGCCACGCATCTGCTCTGTGATGTCGATGCGGGATGCTCTGCGATTCCTTGTTGTGGGCCTGGCCGCACAGAAACAGCCAAATCTTGCCGGAGTGTTTCAGGCCAGGAGGGAGTGTCCGGCAGCGTTCGCATGGAGCTGCCCCCACCATCACTCGACGTTGGTGCTTCGGTGCGCGCAAGTGCTGATGGAACTGAGAGCGGTCACCAGGGCGTGGTCCGGACAGTCGGTCGACGGGTTGAGGCGTAGAGCGAGTGCATTCACGGGCCTCGGGAACGGAATCTTGAACGGGTATCGAATTTGCGTCCCGATTCGATCGTCGACACCAATCCCATCGTGAAAACGATCTGCTGATCATCCATCCGGGGGCTAGCATCTCAGAGGTCACTTGGGGATCAACCGCCCCTTTCGGAACGTGCTTTCAGGATGACTGTGAAGATCAAGCGTGTGCGCGTCGAGAACTTCTGCTGCCTACAGAAGGTCGATGTCTCTTTCGAAGGAACGACCTGCTTCATCGGCCCGACAGGCGTTGGGAAGTCCACGGTGCTGCGAGCCCTGGACTGGTTCTTCAACGGGGAGAAGTCTGTCGCGCTCAGCACGAACGACGTGCATTCGGCAGCGGAAGGCGGGCGCATCTCGGTGGAGGTCGAGTTCGACGGCCTCACCGACCGCGACCGTGCGACGCTCGGACGGTACGCACCCGAAGGCGTCAAGTCGGTGAGCATCTGGCGGACGTGGCAGGACGGCGACGACAAGATCACGGGCAAGGCCCTCGCGTACGCGCCCTTCGAGGAGGTGCGACGTCACCAGAAGGCGACCCCGTTGCGGAAGGCGTACAACGAACTGTTGGAGGGCGACCCGAGCCTCGGGCTACCCAAGGTCGGTAGTGCGCCGGCAGCGGAAGAGGCGATGAGGGCGTGGGAGCTCGCGAATCGCGAGCGGCTCACCGAGTCCGAGGTTGAGGACACGCACTTCTTCGGTTTCGCGGGCCAGAGCGTGTTGGCACAGTTGATCGACTTCGTGTTCGTCTCTGCCGATCTGCGGGCCTATGAAGAGGCGGACGACCAGAAAGCTACGGCGCTTGGCCGCATCCTCGATCATGCGGTGGACCGGACGGGCGCGAACGAGCAGCTCGGTCAAGTCGAGGAGAGTGCACATCTAGCACGTGAGAAGATCCACGCTGAGGTGTACGGCCCAGTCCTCGATGAACTTTCCTCCGCGCTCTCCTCGGAGGTGGAGAAGTTCACTACCGGCCGCCGTGTGGTGGTCACTCCCGTTGTGCACCCGCCGAGGCCCGCCCGGACCGCCTTCAGCGTGACGATCCGCGACGGTGCGGCCGAGACCTCGGTCCATCGGCAGGGGCACGGGTTCCAGCGTGCGCTCATCATCGCCGCGCTGAAGTTCCTGGCGGACCGTCGCCAGCCCGAGGGCGGGACACGAACCTTCTGCCTGGCCATTGAGGAGCCCGAGCTGTTCCAGCACCCTCCTCAGGCCCGCACCTTCGCAGCTGTCTTGCGCGAGCTCGTGTCTGCATCGCCCGCAGGGCGTACCCAGGTGATGTACGCCACCCACAGTCCCGTATTCATCGATCCGACCGGCTATCACCAGATTCGGCGCCTGTGCCGAGCGTCCGATCAGGAGCATCCTGCGACCGAGGTCTGGCAGGCGACCGAGGATGAACTGTGCCGGACCCTGGACGGGCTGGTGGACGCAGACACGGTCCGACGGCGCATTGCAGGGCAGCTGACCACTGCGTTTGCGGAGGGGTTCTTCGCCCGAAGCGTCGTGCTGGTTGAGGGGACGGGTGACGAGGCTGTCCTCAACGGGTGCGCGGAGCGCGTGGGCGTGAACCTCGGCGCCAACGGAATCAGCATCGTCGCGGTCGGCGGCAAGGACAACATGATGATCGCCCACGCGATCTTCAGTGCCTTGGGTGTGCAGTGTCACGTGCTGTTCGACGGCGATGCCCACAAGGAGGAAGAGAAGCTGCAGTCCGTGCAGAACTTGTTGCCCGAGCAACGCAAGGCTCAGGAGCTGAAGGCGCAACAGGAAGCACAGCGCACCTGCGCGAAGAACGCCAATCTTCTCGGGTATCTGGGCGCACCGCGTTCGCTGCGCCCGGTTGACGAGTCCGCAGCCCGCTACACGGTCTTTGAGCGTGACCTGGAGACCTACCTGGCGGAGTACTGGCCAGCATGGGGCGCGCGGAGAAAAGAGCTGATCGACGAGGGGGAGGGCTTCGGAGACAAGAACGCGGCAACGTATCGCACAGCGGCCCGAACTGCGGCGACCGCACCGCCGTTCCTCATCCAGGCACTGCTGGAGAACGTTAAGGCGATGGTATGAGCCCTCAGGCTCGGCCTTTGCACGAGGGAAGACGAACCCGGGATATGCTCAGGGAAAGAGGTTGCTCCAGCCACGTCAGTGGGCCTGTGTGTTCAGGGTTGTGTCGGGGGCACCTCCCAGGGACGGGTCTGGGCCGAAGTCGGTGACCGTCATGGACGCAGTCCCTCCGGGCGGGCTCGTCAGGACGCCACGGACGCGGACCGGAATGCCAGCGTCGTGGCAGTGGACCGCCTCGTGGTAGGCGGTATCGGGCAGATCTATCCACACGGTGCGACTGCGGCGCTGGATAAGGGCTTGGACGCCGACGCGCCCAGTCTCGTCGTCCGGGTGCCGACTGAGGTCGGTTACCAGGCCGTAGATCACGTTCTCGCGGCTGTAGACGCTTGTCTTGAGTTGGTCGGCTACCCGCTCCACGACGGCGATAGCGTCGTGGTTGAACTCGACCTCACGAGGGGTCCCAGGGGGTGCCGACGCAACCCGAGACCAGTTGAAAGTGACGTCCAGGCTGTCGACCGCCTTGCTGTTTACGACTTTCGACAGGGCCTGGCACAGTTCGTATGAGACACCTTCCCCGATCGAGTCGGTGATCTCACTGGGCGTGGGGACGCGGTCTGCCTCTGCCATCTCCTCCAGAACGCCCAGCGCTCGGGACATCGTGGCGGTGACGCGCCGGTCGAACAGCGTCTCCTCGATCTCGACATCGATCTGGTCTTGGCCCCGTTCGTACACGTCCATGGGGGACCGGGCCTGGCTGATGATGGGCACGATGTACGACCCTTTACGGGTCTGACCGAGCCTTACGTCCCGAGCCTGTTCTCTGGCACGGACTGGGAAGCTCCGGAAATGACCCTGCCTACGCAGGGTTGCCGCGGCCGAGGCCACTCGCAGCCGTTTTGCCGATTGGAAGAGCTCGAAGCCGGCGTCCAGAGGGATCGACCCGTCACGAATGGACGGGTGGGAGGCTCTGAGATCGGTCACGTCGTGGAAGACGGAGCTGATGGAGTCCGTCACGGTTCGAGTGTCCACACCGCCGATCCGAGAGAGATCCGCGACGAGCATATGAGCCCGTTTGGTGAAGTCCGGGGCGCCCGGCTTCATGGGGACGAGGATGACTTCCTCGGTGGGACCGGGAAGGCGCCAGAGTTCCGCGATGTCACCGCCGGACACCGTGGACCAACCTGTCACTTTGAGGTAACTGCGGATCTCAGCCGGCCCGAAGGGGAGTTCGTCGGTGACCACGTCAGTTCACCACCGAGCTGCCGACGAGGAGGATGCTTCGCGCCATGTCGAACATGGACTGCATCGACTTCACGGTGAGTTGCTGTTCCTCCGGGAGGCCGATCGCAGTGGTGGCGCGGCTGTTTACGGGCTCCCTGCCGTGCAGGCAGGCCCAGTACCCGTGGCAGGCGAGAACGACGGAATCAGGGTGCTGGGTGACCCAGAGTTCCAGATTGGGCGGCACCACAAGGAGAACCAGGTGCCCGGGCGCCGAGCGTTCCCTGCTGCGCAGCTTGTCGTAGGTCTCGATGTCCAGGTCGAAACTGTATCCACCGCGAACGGCGCGTGGGCTCTGCGTGCACTTGAGTTGGAAGTCGACCATGAGGCCGCGGTCCCGGAGCGTGACATCCACCCCGTCCTTGTCGACGTTCCAATCCCCCACTGTGTACCCGCCCTGGGAGGCGAGGGCGTGCACGTACGCGCGGCTGATCTGTTCCTTCTGCCAGCTTGTCGCTTCCCCGGTCACGTGTGCCCCTCCCCGCAGCCTGATCGCGAGGATAGATGCGTGCGGAGCGTCTGGAAACAGGGCGTCGAGTCTCGAGGAACCGACTGCGACCAACAACGCCATCTGAGTCCCCCGACTAGGGGATCACTGAATCTTGCTTTGGGGCGGTCCGTCGGCGATCGGGCTGTCCTACGTGCTACACGCTGTGGCTGGGGGTCAGGCTGCAGGTGCGGGGTGGATCGGCTGTTTCCTGGTCTGCGAAGGCGAGGAGGTCAGGCATCCTCGTAGGACCATGCCTGGCCAGTCTGCCGGTATTGCTCCACGGGAATTGGGTATTCCCCTCTCCGCATCCGGGTGGTGTACAGGAGACCGTCGAGGTGGTCGATCTCGTGGTGGATGAGGCGGGCGAGGCCGTGTTCGTACACTGCGGCTGCTGTCTCGCCGGCCAAGGCCGTGCTCTCGACGGTGATCTCCAAGGGGCGGGGGACAAGGCCCCGGACGTCGAAGAAGCTCAGGCAGCCCTCATACTGCTCGTCGCTCGCGTCCACGCAGGCTGTGACCCTTGGGTTGAGCAGGATGATCGCGGGGGCGTCGCCGGGTGGCTGGACGATGGCGACGGCGCGGCCAATGCCGATCTGTGGGGCCGCGATGCCCATGCCCTTGGCGAAGGGGTGGACCTGGCTGATGCGGTTGAGGGCGGCGAACAATTCGTCCACGATGCGCTCGGCCTCGTCCTGCTCGGTGGGCAGGTCGAAGCGGCGGGCCGGGGTGGTGAGGATGGCGGCGCCCTCCTGGACGACGCCGAGGTCTCGCATCTGCTGGCTGGGCCGAACGCTCGTCAACTGAACTCTCCCTGTTCCGTCTTGTGTTCGGGTCGTGCGCGGAACCGCCACTCCAGACGGTACCGAGCGTGCAGTGCGGGTGTCGTCGTGATCCACGTGAAAGCCCGATGCTCGCCGTCGTCGCGGCGGACGGGCGGGGTGCGGAGTGGGGAGGCTTCGGCGGTCATCGAGGTCTCGGTGCCCCAGACCACGGGGTTGAGGGCGGTGGGGAAGACAAGCTGGACTTCGAGCTGTTCTGTGGGCAGGCGGACGGCACGCTGGAACCAGTTGCCCCATTTGTCGTCGCCGACGGTGTAGGCGTACTCGATCCAGACGGATTCGCTGGGGTAGAGCGGGAAGCGGCCGTGTTCGTTGTCGAACAGCAGCCAGATCTCCTTGAAGGCGTCACGGTCGTGCTTGGCCTGCCATCGCATTGGCTCGCCCCGGCAGGTGGCGGTGAGGTCGAGTTCGTCCCAGGTCAGCGGGTGGGCCCGGTAGTGGGCGTTGGACTGTTCCGGGTCGCCGGGGTAGCGGTCGACCGAGATGCGGATCAGGTAGCGGGTGACCGGTTCCGTGCCGGTGTTCCGGAGCTGGCGTCGCATCGTGAGCCGGTAGGCGCGGCCGTCGTAGCGGAGGTGCGCGGCGTCGTGTTCGACGACGAGGGCGGAGCCTACGGCGTGCGGCTGCTCGGGCATTCGCGGTGTCGGCGGGGCTGCGGGTGGGCGCCGTGCTCGGGACTCTCTGGCCCTCGCCTGCTCGTAGTCGAGCCAGCGCCGCCAGATGGCCTTCGCGGAGTTCATCACCTCGTCGGCGAGCCGGGCGAACTCCGCGCTGGGCTTGTGGCGACCGGACTCCATGTGGCTGACGTACGACGGGTGGAAGCCCATGGCCTGGGCTAAAGCCCGCTTGGACAGACCCCGTACCTCACGCCACCGCGCCAACTCGGCCGCGAAGTCCTCGGCTGCCTGTTCGGCGGTGATCTCCGCGCCCTGGGTGTCCATCGAACCATCGCCCCGTGTCATCTTCAGTGAGCATGAATGAACCGTGAGTGATCCCAGTTCATCATCCCGTCACGGTCCGCGTCGACGCTTTCCTTCCCTCAGCGGCCCGGACCGACCCGGGCGGATGACGGAGGCGACGCATCATGCGCGTGCTGTACCTGCTGAACATCTCCAACCCCGACCGGCTGTCATCGGACTCCGGCTGGATCTTCGCCGATCTCCTCGCCCCGGCCCTCGCGGACGCCGGAGCCGAGGTGACCGTCGCCGCGCCAGCACCGGCCGGGGACGGCCGGTGCGGCTTCCGGCAGACGAAGCTGCCCGGAACGAAGTATCGCGCCCGGTTCTCGGCGGACATCGACGAATTGGAGTCTCTCATTCGGTCCGAGAAGCCGGACGTGGTGGTGGCCAACCAGATCGAGGAGGCCACCGCGATCCGTACGGCCCTGCTGGAAACGGGCTCCGGCGCGCTACTGGCCGGGTACTGCCACTATCTGCCGTACTCCTTCGACGACGGCAGGCAGCTTCTGGTCGACCCATCCCTCGATGACGGCGGGCTCGGGCGGCCGGTGCTGCTGGCGTTCGCCGCCGGCCTGGCTGTCTGTGACCGGGTGATGGTGCACTCCTCCACAGCCGCCTCCTGGGTCTCGGCCGCAGCTGAACGGATGACCGTGGATCTGGGCGACAGGCTGCGGGTGGTTTCGGCCCCACGCGACGAACGCCTGGTCCGCGCGCCCGTCACCACCCCGAGCGGCGACGGAGCCGAACCGATCGGGGTCTACAACCACAGGCTGTACGCGCACTACGGCACCCAACAGTTCGTGGACCTGGCCCGTGAACTTGTGTCTTCCGGATCCGTGCGGCTTCGGGTGATGGACCTGTTCGGGCAGCGCAGTGCCGCTCGGACCGGGCTGAACGACAGTCCCGAGCGGATGCAGGAGAAACTTGCCGCTCTGCCTCATGTGCAGATCGTCTCGGACCGGGGTGACCGCGTCCGCTATCGGGATCTGCTGGCCGGGGCGCGCTTCGGTATCGCCCCGTTCCGGCGCGGCTGCCCGTGGTCGATGAGCGTGATCGACTGCCAGGGCATGGGCCTGCCGGTAATCTCGCCGCGACTGGGCTGGCTCGCCGAGCACATTGACCCCGAACTGTGCTTCACCACCACGTCCGAGGCGGTCGCCCTCGCCGAGCGGCTGGCCTCCGACGACACGTTCCACGCCCTGCACGCCAAGCGCGCCCACGCCTCCACGGCCGACTTCACCCCCGAACTGGTTGCCACCCGCTACCTGGAGGCGATCTCGTGACTGGGTTCGACGCCGTCTTCCTCTCGTACGACGAACCGATGGCCGACTCCCTCCACTCCCGCCTCCAGCGGACCCTCGGGGGCGCTGTGAAGCGCCTGCACGGAGTACACGGCATGCGCCGGGCCTACCTGCTGTGTGCCGAGGCCGTCGACCGTGAGCAGTTCTTCCTCGCGGACGGCGACTTTGCCATAGACACCAACTTCGCCCCGGCCGCTGTGGAGCCCCTGGACGAGGATGTCTCCATGCGCGTGTGGCGCGCGGTCAACCCCGTCAACGGACTGACCTACGGCTACGGCGGGCTCAAGCTCATCCGCCGCAGTGCTCTGCGGGAGATGGGCGAGGCGGTGGATGTCCTCGCCGCACTGCCCGGACGCGTCGAGTTCGCCGAACAGGCCGCCGGTGTCACCCGCTTCAACCAGAGCCCCTTCCACTCCTGGAAGGCGGGCTTTCGGGAGTGCGCGATGCTCACCCGCGGCAGTGAGTACGGCATGGCCGACGGCGACGCCCACTGGCGGGTGGAAGCTTGGAGCCGCAGCAGCGACGGGGAGTTCGCCGCCTTCGCCGCAGCGGGGGCCCGAGAGGGCGTGGCCTTCGCGAGCGAGGTCGCCCGTCAACCGGACCAGTTCGAGCGGCTCAACGATCCGGCGTGGCTGCGGCAAAGGTTCACTGAGGTCCACGGGGACCAGACGGTCTCCGGGTGACTAGGCCACTCGCCCTGATCGAGCCGTACGCCGACCGGCTGGGCGGGCACCATCAGCGCACTCTGGTGGCGCTCGCCCAGGCACGACCCGGCAGCCTGGTCGTCGCCCTGAACGGAATCGCACCCGATGCGGTGGCCGTGCTCCGGGAGACGGCAGCCCGAACGGCGACCGCGCCCGTGGGGCGTGTCTCCGCCGGATTCTTCGTCGCATCACGCCTCCTTGCTGGTGTTTCGACGGTCATCCGGCGGGTCTTTCGCTCTCGTCGATGGCCCGACCGTCTGCGGCGGCTGCCACACCAGATCACCCTCATCGCGCGCTGCCTGGCCGAAGCCTCGGCACTGCGGACCGCCCGTCGGCTTCAGCCCATCGCCGACGCGGTCGTGATCCTCACCGCCAGCGATGCGCTGCACGGGGCAGCAGCCCTTCTGGGAAGTCAACCGCATCTCCGGTTCGTCCACGAGGCCGTCACGACCGAAGACTCCTTCGTACGGCTCATCGGCCGCCTGGCCCGCCGGGGCGAGCGCCGAGTGATCGCCGTGTACCCGACCGAGTCGGTCGGCGACCAGTTCGCCGAGGACTTCCCCGACCTGCCGGCCGTGGTCCGAGCCTTCGCGGTCGACGATGGTCTCCGTCTGACCGACTCCGAACGTGAAAGTGGCCGGTCGGCCCTCGGGATCCCGATCACCGATGCCGTGGTCTGCCTCGTCGGCGGCTGGTGGCCGTACAAGGACCTCGACGTCATCGACGCCGCCCTGGCCCGGCTGAAGGAACCGCTGCACCTCGTGGTCACGGGCGATCCACTGGACGAGTCGGTACTCGCACGCTGGCAGAACCTGCCCTTCCTCCACCTGCACGTGATCCCCGGACCCGTCACGGAGTGCGCGCTACGACGGGTTTATGGGGCGGCTGACGCCGCCCTCGTCGCCCGGCGCCCAGGGGTCGGCAAGGAGTCCGGCCTGGTGATGGACGCCGCCCGCCTCGGCGTCCCGCTGATCCTCTCTGGTCACGACCTCACGCTCACCGGCCGGCTCCAGGGCCGACCGTGGGCCCTGATGTTCCCCCCAGGCGACCCGGATGGCCTCGTCCACGCTCTGCGCAGCGTCATCCGCCAACCGCCTGAGCGACCCGGCTCTGAGGCTCCCGACCTTCTGGGGATGCCGACCGCCGCAGACCAGGCCGACTTCCTCACTCGGATGATCGCCTCCCTCATGACCACGGAGTCCCGATGCTGAGCACACCCCCGGCTCTGATCGCCGTCGTCGGGCCCGTCGAGCCTTCTCTGTTCGAAGCATGGGTCCACCACTACCGGAAGCTCGGCATTGAGCGATTCTTGATCGCTTTCCATTTCCCCGAGCATGTTCCCCACGCCCAGCAGCACCAGCTCCAGGCGGCCTGCCGGGAGCTGGGCATCGTTCCCACCGGCACCTCGACCGGCCCTTGGCACGAGCACACGAACACACAGCTCCGCGACGCCCTGCGGCACCACGCCGGACGCGGCTGGCACCTGCTCGCTGACGCCGACGAATTCCAGCAGTACGCCGCGCCTCTCCCCGAGGTGATCGAACAGGCCGAACGTTCCGGACACCGGACCGTGGGCGGCCTGATGCTCGACCGCGTCACCGCGACCGGGCATCTGACCGGCTGGCGCACCGAAGACGGGCTGGATCACGCGTATCCCCTCGGCGGCCATCTCACCCACCGGCTCCTGCACGGGGACCCCCGCAAGATCGCACTGGCCTGCCACGACATCCCCGTCTCCTCCGGCAACCACCGATCCCCCGGACACAGACCGGACCCGGACCGCCTCTGCGCCGTTCACCACTTCAAGTGGCGCTCCGGGGTCTTGGACGACCTCCGCCGCAGGGTTCAGCACTTCTCGACGGGCACCTGGCAGGAACAGACCCCGGCCGTACGCGGCGAAGCCGCCCGTCTCCTGTCACACGTTCGCCGGCACAGCGGCTCGATCGACATCGGCGATCCGCAGTTCGCGTTCCGGCGGGTGGGCCTGGACCGGACGCCGGACGGCTGGGCCGCCGAGGCCCGCGACATCGTCACCGCCTGGCGGCCGTCCGCCGGCTCCGCCCGGGATCGGGGAGAATGACCGCGCTCGTGCACGCCCGTCGCGGAAGGGATGACCCCGTGCCCCTCGCCGTTCTCCTGGTCGGCCTCACCGGCTCCGGCAAGACCACCGTCGCCCAGACCCTCACCCGCCACGGCTACGTCCGGCTGTCCGTGGACGAGGAGGTACACCGCCTCCACGGCCGCTACGGCGTGGACTACCCCGAGCACACCTACTTCGAGCGCGAGCGACCCGCCATCGAGACCACCCGGGAACGGTTCACCAAGGAACTCCAGGCCGGGAACGATGTCGTCCTCGACCATGGTCTGTGGCGCCGCACGGACCGGGACGCCTGGCGGGAGGCCGCCCGTGAAGGAGGCGGCCATCCCGTCGTCGTTTACCTTCCCGCCGACCGCGACGAACTGCTACGGCGCCTGACCGAACGCAACCAGCGCGAGGACGCCAACGCCCTCACCGTCACCCCCGAAGCCCTCGACGACTTCTTCGCCCGCTTCGACACCCCGGCCGAGGACGAGGAAGTTATCGTCCACACCGGAGACCAGAACGCACTTCTGGCAGCGCTGGCCGCAGCTCGGCACACTCAGCGCTGAGTGCCTCTGCTCGCCCCACGCGTCACATGGTGTGGCGTCACCAGAGGCTGGGGCACGGAGAGGCTGGGCTCGCTGCCATGGGTGCTTCGGAGGCGAGCTGCGGTCGCCCGCTTGTCCGGCAGGGAAGCGGTATGCCACACCAGCACCTGAGCCGGTGAATCCGCACTGTCGAGCCCGGGGCTCACGGGCCCGCCGCACCCCGGGTTCAGCCCGCGGCGGCCACCGCCGCGCGTACCGCCGCCTCCACCCGGGCGACTCCGGCCTCCTTCGACGGGTGCCCGTCCGAGAGCGCCACCACGAGGCGGCCGCCGGCCCGTCCCATGGAATGGACCACCCACAGGCCGGTCGCCCGCATCGGCATCCAGCCGTTCTTGAGCGCCCACCCGCCGGGCCCCGGACCGGCGGCCGCCGACACGCCCCAGGCCTGGTCCACGCGGACCAGGCCCATCAGCTCCCGCAGCGGGGCGTACCCGGGCTCCCGGAACACGGACCGCAGCAGGGTCAGCTGATCGCGGGCGGTGGTCCGGGTCAGGCCCCAGGCCGGGTGGGCGGAGGTCGCGGTCAGCCCGAGGCGCGCATGCGCGGCGTCCAGCGCCGGGGCGCCGCCCAGGGCCTGCCACAGCTCGGTCGCCGCGTCGTTGTCGCTCCGGACGATCATGTCCCGGGCCAGGGCCCGCTGCCGGGCGTCCAGCGGCCGGCCGCTCCGCAGCAGGGCGGCCAGTACGGAGACCTTGACGATGCTGGCCGAGGGATAGCGGAGATCGGCGCCCTCGCCGTACCAGGAACCGGACTCCGTCCCCACGGCGACCGAGAGCCGGTGACACGCCGGAGGGCCGGGTACGCCGGAGGCGCCGGAAGCCAGGGAGCCGCCGGGTACGGCGGAGGTCTCGGTCATGGCCGCAGGCTATGCGGCCGTACGGGATCCGATAAGGCCCTGTCCCGCCCGAGGCTCCCGTCCGCCCGGCGCCCCCGTGACCGGCCGCCGCCCGGAGGGAACTAGGCTCGGAGCGTGGCCCTCAAGAACATCCCCGATCCCGGTTTCTCCGACGACGACGGCACCGCCGACGCCCGGCTGACGGCGGCACTCGCCGTCTGGGCGGGCGACCGGACGGCCGAGGGGGGGGTCCTGGCGGCGCTCGCCGGGGCGCGCCTGCTGGTGCCGGTCGTCGCCGTACTCGGCGAGGTCGAGACGGACGAGAACGGGCTGCGGCGGGAGAAGACCAGCGAGATGGCGGTGCCCACGCTCACCGCGGGGGACCGGCGCGCGCTGCCCGCGTTCACGTCGCTGGAGACCCTGGCCCGCTGGGACCCGGCCGCCCGTCCGGTCGCCGTACCGCTGCACCAGGCGCTCCAGGCGGTCGCCCACGAGCGGGCCGACACCCTGGTGCTCGACCTCGCCGGGCCGGTGCCGTACCAGCTCAGCGGTGCCGCGCTGCGGGCCGCGGCGGAGGGCCGGATCAGCACCGATCCGCTGGACGACCCGGCCGTCACCGGGGCCGTCCGGGAGGTGGTGGCGGCCGAGCCCGCCGTCGTACGGGTCCATCTGCTGCCCGGGGACGGCACCGACGGCACCCTCGCCCTGGTCCTGGCGGACGGCGCGGACGCCGCCGGGGTCGCCGGGCGCATCGCCAGGGCCCTCGCGGGCCACGACGTACTGAGGGCCCGCCTGGTGCGGGGCCTCGACCTGGCGCTGCTGCCGGCCGGGGCCACCCCTCCGGGCGAGCCCTTCTCCGTACGTTCCTGATCCCGGGGTTCCCGGCCGGGCCTGCCGGCCGGGGCTACCCGGTCGGCAACACCCGGTCCCGGGCGGGCCGGCCGGGGCCACCCGGTCCCGGCCCGTACCCGGGCCCCGTTGGCGGCGCCGCTGCCCCGCCCCGGGCCCGGGGAGTCCCCGCGCGAATTCCTAGCCGTAGACCGGCCCGGTGTACTTCTCGCCCGGTCCCTGACCCGGCTCGTCCGGGATCAGGGACGCCTCGCGGAACGCGAGCTGGAGCGACTTCAGGCCGTCGCGCAGGGGCGCGGCGTGGAAGGAGCTGACCTCCGTCGTGGAGGCGTCCAGCAGTCCGGCCAGCGCGTGCACCAGCTTGCGGGCCTCGTCGAGGTCCTTGTGCCGGTCGCCCTCCTCGGTGAGGCCCAGCTTCACGGCGGCGGCGCTCATCAGGTTGACCGCGACCGTGACGATCACCTCGACGGCGGGCACCTCCGCGATATCGCGGGTCATGGCGTCGAAGTCGGGGGCCTCGGCGGATGCGGGGGACACGGCGGGCTCGCCGGCGCCGGGGGAAGGGGTCGCGTCACTCATGACGCCCACGATATGCCCCGCCGCCGACGCGGCCGCCGGGGCCACCGGTTAGCACCGCCCCGCCGAAGGTGCTAACCTTGTGTGACGACCGGCCGGACACGACTGTGCCCGGCCCACAAGTGGAGGCTCCGATCTCCCACCTGGCCGCCCTCGGGGCGGCGGGTCACCGGTCAGGCGGTCCCCATCGTTCCGTACGGACGATGGAACTGCCCGATGTGCGCCCCGCGGGTATTCGCGGCGGTGCTCCGGTATTCGAGGAGCTGCCGCCTGTGTCCCGTCCGGGGCATTTTTTCTGTTCCTGCGCGGTTGGTCTTACCAAACAGACGCTCGCGGCCGTCTGCCAGTCGGCCGCGTGTGCTACCGAGGAGGATCCATCAGCGCCGAGCCCCGCATCAACGACCGGATTCGCGTTCCTGAAGTGCGGCTTGTCGGTCCCAGCGGCGAGCAGGTGGGCATCGTCCCGCTCGCCAAGGCCCTTGAGCTCGCCCAGGAGTACGACCTCGACCTGGTCGAGGTCGCGGCGAACGCCCGGCCGCCCGTGTGCAAGCTCATGGACTACGGGAAGTTCAAGTACGAGTCGGCCATGAAGGCCCGTGAGGCGCGCAAGAACCAGGCGCACACGGTCATCAAGGAGATGAAGCTCCGGCCGAAGATCGACCCGCACGACTACGACACCAAGAAGGGCCATGTCGTCCGCTTCCTGAAGCAGGGCGACAAGGTCAAGATCACGATCATGTTCCGTGGTCGTGAGCAGTCTCGCCCCGAGCTTGGTTACCGTCTGCTTCAGCGTCTTGCGTCCGATGTCGAGGACCTCGGATTCATCGAGTCGAACCCGAAGCAGGACGGCCGGAACATGATCATGGTTCTCGGCCCGCACAAGAAGAAGACCGAGGCCATGGCCGAGGCGCGTGAGGCCCAGGCCGCACGCAAGGCGGGCCGTGACCCCAAGGCTCCGGCCGAGGAGCAGGCAGAGGCTCCGGCCGAAGCCCCGGTCGAGACTCCGGTCGAGACCCCCTCCGAGGGATGAGCCCCGGGGGCAGCCTTGCGGCCGCCCCGGGTCCGCCCCGGACCTGACAAGACGAACTGGACGCTCCCGCGTTCCCGGTGCCCGCGCGCGCCGGGGGAGAGCGCCACTGACGAGGAGATAACGGCGCGATGCCGAAGAACAAGACGCACAGCGGTTCCAAGAAGCGCTTCAAGATCACCGGCTCCGGCAAGGTGCTCCGTGAGCGCGCCGGCAAGCGCCACCTGCTGGAGCACAAGCCGTCCACGCTGACGCGTCGCCTCACCGGCAACGCGGAGATGGCCCCCGGCGACGCCAAGAAGATCAAGAAGCTTCTCGGCAAGTGACGTCGCCTCCCGCCTCCGGGCGGCCCCGCGGTCGCGGGGCCCGCTGACGGAGCGGGGGAGACGACGCCGGGACCGGGAGACCAAATTCGTATTCGGGCCGTGCCGCCGCACGTACGGCCCCGCTACAAGGAGTTAACAAGTGGCACGCGTCAAGCGGGCAGTCAACGCCCACAAGAAGCGCCGGGCGATCCTGGAGCAGGCCAGCGGTTACCGCGGCCAGCGTTCGCGCCTGTACCGCAAGGCCAAGGAGCAGGTCACCCACTCCCTGGTCTACAACTACAACGACCGGAAGAAGCGCAAGGGCGACTTCCGTCAGCTCTGGATCCAGCGCATCAACGCCGCTGCCCGTCAGAACGGTATGACCTACAACCGTCTGATCCAGGGTCTGAAGGCCGCCAACATCGAGGTGGACCGCAAGATCCTGGCCGAGCTGGCCGTCAACGACGCCAACGCGTTCGCCGCGCTGGTCGAGGCCGCGCAGAAGGCGCTCCCCGCCGATGTGAACGCGCCGAAGGCCGCCGCCTGATCGCCGCGTGATCGTCGCACCGCCGCCGTGCCGCGCGCACCGGTGGTGCGACACCCGCGTTCCGGACCCGCAGGCCCCTGTGGCCTGCGGGTCCGTCTGCATCCACGTGTCACCGGGCGGTGCCGTCCGCCGTTCCGTACTACGCCTCTTCCTGAGATGGCTCTTCGTACGGTGCCTCTCCGTGTCCGCCCGCTCGTCACGCCGCCCGCGCCCCGCGCCGGCGGCGCCTCTCCCGGAAGTGAGTCCATGGCCGCCCCCGAGTTGATCTCCCCGCGCTCCCCGCGCGTCGGCGCCGCGCGGAAGCTGGCCCGGCGGAACCTCCGCGGCAAGGAGCGGCTGTTCCTGGCCGAGGGGCCGCAGGCGGTACGGGAGGCCACCGGCCACCGGACACCGGCGGGCGAGACCACGCTCACGGAGCTGTTCGCCACCCCCGAGGCGGCCGAGCGCTATCCGGACATCCTGGCGGCCGCCGGGGCCGCCGGAGTCCGGGTCCATCTCGCCGACGAGACGGTCATCGCCGATATCTCCACCACGGTCACCCCGCAGGGGCTGGTCGGCGTCTGCCGGTTCGTCGACGTCCCGTTCGAGGACATCGTGGCGGCCCGGCCCCGGCTCGTCGCCGTGCTCGCCAATGTCCGGGACCCCGGGAATGCGGGCACCGTACTGCGCTGCGCCGACGCCGCCGGAGCCGACGCCGTCGTCCTCACCGACGCCTCCGTCGACCTCTACAACCCCAAGGCCGTCCGGGCCTCGGTGGGCTCCCACTTCCATCTGCCGGTCGCCGTCGGCGTCCCGGTGGAACGGGCCGTACGGGAACTGCGGGGCGCCGGGGTGCGCGTGGTCGCGGCCGACGGTGCCGGGGACGACCTCGACACCGAACTGGACGCGGGCACCATGGGCGGCCCCACCGCCTGGGTCTTCGGCAACGAGGCCTGGGGCCTCCCCGAGGAGACCCGGGCGCTCGCGGACGCCGTGATCCGGGTTCCGATCCACGGCCGGGCCGAGAGCCTGAACCTGGCGACCGCCGCGGCCGTATGTCTCTACGCCTCGGCGCGCGCCCAGCGCTCCGGGGCGTAGGAACCCGGCGTACGGGAGCCCCGGGGCAAGCCGGGGCCGGGGGTACGCGAACGGCCCGGAGGGCGCCGCGACAGCGGACGGCGCATCCGGGGAGCGAGGCAGGGTTGACGGGTGGTACGGGGGGCGCACTCGCGCAGGGGGTCCGGACCGTCACCTTGAGCTAGTAGGGTGACGGGCTCGGGGGCCCACTGCGAAGCGGAGAGGTGGGGGCACGGGTATGGCGGTCGGCACGAGCAGGGTCGCGGAGACACACGGCACGTCGCCGTGCGCGTCCACCGGTCCCGGCGCGTTCCCGGTCGACCCCGACGACCTGCCCGACGGGCTCGTCGTCGCCGACGAGAACGGCCGGGTGATCTGCTTCAACGCCGCGGCCGTCCGGATCACCGCCACGGCCGGCGCCGACGCCCTCGGGCAGCCCCTGGAGCGCGCCCTGCCCCTGGAGGACCTCAAGGGCCGCCGCTGGTGGGCCCTGACCGACCCGTACGGCGGACTCGCCACCCGGGTCGGCCAGCCCGAGCGCAATCTGCTGCTCCCCGGCGGCCGCGAGGTCCTCGTCTCCGCCCGGTACGTCCGCGAGTACCCCACCGGCCCGCTGCGCCGTCTGGTGGTCAGCCTGCGCGGCACCGAGGCCCGCCGGCGCACCGAACGCAGCCACGCCGAGCTGATCGCCACCGTCGCCCATGAGCTGCGCTCCCCGCTGACCTCGGTGAAGGGCTTCACGGCCACCCTGCTCGCCAAATGGGAGCGGTTCACCGACGACCAGAAGAAGCTGATGCTGGAGACCGTCGACGCCGACGCCAACCGGGTCACCCGGCTGATCGCGGAGCTTCTCGACATCTCCCGGATCGACTCCGGGCGGCTGGAGGTCCGCCGCCAGCCCGTCGACATCGCCGCCGCGGTCGGCCGGCACGTCCAGGCCCATATAGCCAGCGGACGCAGCCCGGACCGGTTCGTGGTCCGGATCCACCCGGGGCTGCCCGCCCTCTGGGCCGACCCCGACAAGGTCGACCAGGTCCTCGGCAATCTGCTGGAAAACGCGGTGCGCCACGGCGAGGGTACGGTCACTATTGACGTGGCGCCGACCGCGGCACCGCGCGACGCAGAGGAAGGGACGGCCGTCACCGTGAGCGACCAGGGCCCCGGCATCCCCGAGGAGTCGATGGCCCGTGTCTTCACCCGCTTCTGGCGGGGCAGCAAACGCGGCGGCACCGGTCTGGGCCTCTATATCGTCAAGGGCATCGTCGAGGCCCACAGCGGCACCATCACCGTCGGCCGGGGGCCGGCCGGCGGCGCCGAGTTCCGATTTACCCTGCCCGTCGGGCTGCCCGCTCATCTGAGCTGAGCCGCCCGCCGGGCCATCCGAGCCGCCCGGCCAGCCGGGCCCCGGGACGTCCCCCGGAAACGCGCCGCCGCCCGTGCGATCCCGACCCTTTAGACTCAGTCTTTGGCACCTTTGCGTCCTTCGTCTGCGTCCGTCGTCGCCGAGCGGAGCCGCGTCCACCAAGCCAACCGGAAACACGGGAAGAGATGTCGGCACCCAACAAGTCGTACGACCCTGTCGAGGTCGAGGCACTGAAACCGGAAGAAATCGAGCGCATGCGGGACGAGGCGGTCGCCGCCTTCGCCGCCGCGGGCGACCTCGAAGCGCTCGCCCACGCGAAGGTCGCGCACACCGGTGGCACCTCGCCCCTCGCGCTCGCCAACCGTGAGATCGGCGCGCTGCCCCCGCAGGCCAAGGCCGAAGCGGGCAAGCGGGTCGGCCAGGCGCGCGGCGCCGTGAACAAGGCCCTCGCCGCCCGCCAGACCGAACTGGAGGCCGAGCGCGACACCCGGGTGCTGGTCGAGGAGGCGGTGGACGTCACCCTGCCGTACGACCGGGTCCCGGCCGGCGCCCGCCATCCGATCACCACGCTCTCGGAGCGCATCGAGGACGTCTTCGTCGCCATGGGCTACGAGGTCGCCGAGGGCCCCGAGGCCGAGGCCGAGTGGTTCAACTTCGACGCGCTGAACATCGGCCCCGACCACCCCGCGCGCGGCGAGGCCGACACCTTCTTCGTCAACGGCCCCGGCGGTGCCGACGCCGCTGAGGGCTCCGGGGTCGTCCTGCGCACCCACACCTCCCCGGTGCAGATCCGCTCCCTGCTGAGCCGTGAGCTGCCGGTGTACGTGATCTGCCCGGGCCGTGTCTACCGCACCGACGAGCTGGACGCCACCCACACCCCCGTCTTCCACCAGGTCGAGCTGCTCGCCATCGACGAGGGCCTGACCATGGCGGACCTCAAGGGCACCCTCGACCACATGGTCCGGGAGCTGTTCGGCGGCGAGGGCATGAAGACCCGGCTCCGGCCGAACTTCTTCCCCTTCACCGAGCCGTCCGCCGAGATGGACATGGTGTGCTACGTCTGCCGCGGCGAGTCCGTCGGCAACCCCGACCGCCCCTGCCGCACCTGCTCCAGCGAGGGCTGGATCGAACTGGGCGGCTGCGGAATGGTCAACCCCAAGGTGCTCGTCGCCTGCGGCGTCGACCCCGAGAAGTACAGCGGATTCGCCTTCGGGTTCGGCATCGAACGGATGCTGATGTTCCGCCACAACGTCGAAGACATGCGAGACATGGTCGAGGGTGACATCCGGTTCACCCGGCCCTTCGGGATGGAGATCTGATGCGGGTCCCGCTTTCCTGGCTGCGGGAGTACGTCGACCTGCCGGCGACGGAGACCGGCCGTGACGTACAGCAGAAGCTGATTGCCGCCGGTCTGGAGGTCGAGACCGTCGAGCAGCTCGGCGCCGGCCTGACCGGCCCCCTGGTCGTCGGCCGGGTGCTCTCCATCGAGGAGCTGACCGAGTTCAAGAAGCCGATCCGGCACTGCCTGGTCGACGTCGGCTCCGCCAACGGCACCGGCGAACCGCAGGAGATCGTCTGCGGCGCCCGCAACTTCGCCGTCGGCGACAAGGTCGTCGTGGTCCTCCCCGGCGCCGAGCTGCCCGGCGGCTTCAAGATCGCCGAGCGTAAGACGTACGGCCGGATGTCCCGCGGCATGATCTGCTCCTCCGACGAGCTGGGCATGGGCGCCGACGCCTCCGGCGGCATCATCGTGCTCCCGCCGGAGCACGAGGCCGGCACCGACGCGATCGCCCTGCTGGAGCTGCGCGACGAGGTCCTCGACATCGCCGTCACGCCCGACCGCGGCTACGCCCTGTCGATGCGCGGTGTCGCCCGCGAAGCCGCCACCGCGTACGGGCTGCCGCTGCGCGACCCGGCGCTGCTCGACGTCCCCGGGCCCAACGCCCAGGGCTACCCCGTCCGGGTCGCCGACCCGGTCGGCTGCGACCGCTTCACCGCGCGGACCGTCACCGGGGTCGACCCCGAGGCGCGCTCCCCGATCTGGCTCCGCCGCCGCCTCCAGAAGGCCGGCATGCGACCCGTCTCGCTCGCCGTCGACATCACCAACTACGTGATGCTGGAGCTGGGGCAGCCGCTGCACGCCTACGACCGCACCCTGATCGACGGCCCCATCGGGGTGCGCCGCGCCGAGCCCGGTGAGAAGCTCACCACCCTCGACGGCACCCGCCGGGTCCTCGACGCCGGGGACCTCGTCATCACCGACAGCCGGGGCCCGATCGGGCTCGCGGGCGTCATGGGCGGCGCGCACACCGAGATCGCCGACGCCGTCGCCGACCCGGAGACCGGCGAGGTCCGCGGCACCACCGAGATCGTCGTCGAGGCCGCGCACTTCGACCCGGTCTCCATCGCCCGCACCGCCCGCCGCCACAAGCTCTCCTCCGAGGCGTCCCGGCGCTTCGAACGGGGCGTCGACCCGCTCGCCGCCGCCGCGGCCGCCCAGCGGACCGTGGACCTGCTGGTGCTCCTCGCCGGGGGCACCGCCGAGCCGGGTGTCACCGAGGTCATCACGCCCTCCGCGCCCCGCACGGTCGCCATGCGCGCCGACCACCCCGACCGGGTCGCCGGTGTCGCCTACGGCCGGGAGACCGTCGTCCGCCGCCTCCAGCAGGTCGGCTGCGACGTCTACGGGCAGGACGAGCTGATCGTCACCGTCCCGTCGTGGCGCCCCGACCTCACCGCGCCCAACGACCTCGCCGAGGAGGTCATGCGGCTGGAGGGGTACGAGAACCTCCCCTCCACGCTGCCCCGGCCCGCCTCCGGGCGGGGCCTGACCGGCCGGCAGCGGCTGCACCGCCGGATCGGCCGGGCGCTCGCCGGAGCGGGTTACACCGAGGCGCCGAACTACCCGTTCATCAGCCCGCAGGTCCTCGACCAGCTGGACCTGGCCGCCGACGACCCGGCCCGCCGGACCGTCACCCTGGCCAACCCGCTCTCCGACGAGGAGCCCGCGCTGCGCACCACGCTGCTGCCCGGTCTCCTGGGAGCCCTGCGCCGCAACGACGGCCGCGGCAGCCACGACCTGGCCCTGTTCGAGACGGGTCTGGTCTTCCACCCGGCGGCCGAACAGCGGCGGGCCGCCGCGCTCCCCGTCGACCGGCGCCCCACCGACGCCGAACTGGCGGGCCTGGACGCGGCCCTGCCCGAGCAGCCCCGGCATGCCGCCGTGGTGCTGGCCGGCGCCCGTGAGCAGGCCGGCTGGTGGGGGAAGGGCCGCCCGGCGGACTGGGCGGACGCCGTCGAGGCCGCCCGGACCGTCGCCCGCGAGGCCGGTGCCGAACTCGCCGTCGAGCAGTCCCGGTACGGCCCCTGGCACCCCGGCCGCTGCGCCGAGCTGTTCGTCGTGGTCGACGGGGTGAAGACCTCCGCCGGGCACGCGGGCGAACTCCACCCGCGCGTGGTGAAGGCGTTCGGGGTGCCCGCCCGGACCTGTGCCATGGAGCTCGACCTGGACCTGGTCCGGCGGGCGGGCGAGGGCCCGGTCACCGCACCGCGGATCTCGTCGTTCCCGATGGCCACCCAGGACGTGGCCCTGGTCGTCGACGCCGGTGTCCCGGCCGCCGCCGTCGAGCACGCGCTCGCCGTGGGCGCCGGTGAACTGCTGGAGTCCGTCCGGCTGTTCGACGTCTTCACCGGGGAGCAGATCGGCGAGGGCCGGAAGTCCCTGGCGTACGCGCTCCGCTTCCGGGCCCCGGACCGGACCGGAAGGGAGCCGGGCGCGGACCGGGGAACGCCGTTGTCCCGTCGACGGGACGGTCCCGCGGAAC